>PBWL01000029.1 GCA_002727235.1 Acidimicrobiaceae bacterium | reverse complement strand
CTTGCTGACGCCTATGTTTCACCATCGCTCTACCCGTCGAAGCAGGTAAACGGAAAGGTCGTACCGACGTGGAACTACGTGACGGTTGAGGTTCGCGGAACTCTTCAGATGCTGTCAGACACAGATGAGGAAGCACTCCTCAGCACGCTCACCGACCTGCATGAGCGTAACTCGGCTAAACCATGGGCTATTTCAGATGCTCCCGGTGAGTTCGTCGATGCTCAACGAAAGGCGATTGTCAGCGTCGAACTGGTTGTTTCTGAAATCTCGGGAAAAGCAAAAGCCAGCCAAAACCGTCTCCCTGAAGATGCTGCTGCGGTGAAAGCGAGCTACGCGGCAGGCTCCGATGCTGAGCACTCCATCGCAGAATGGATGTCATGAAGTGATGCCTCCCCTTGATGTCGTCACGTTAGAAGGTGAACTTGTGCGGCTCGAGCCGCTCACACTTGATCACACCGCTGCAATGGTGGCAGCAGCGTCGACCGACCGGTCGACCTTCGGGCTCACGACCGTGCCGGAGGCAAATGTGCAATCAGTCGAGCGCTACATCACGACCGCGCAAGAACAGTACGAGCGAGGCGAAGGCCTTGCATTTGCCACGATTCGCCGATCTGATGACCGACTCGTTGGCAGCACTCGTTTCATGCTCGCCGAATATTGGCATCCGATAGATGAGCGACCGCGGTCAACGCCAATCGCTATTGAGGTTGGCTACACCTGGCTCATCGCAGAGGCACAGCGCACTGGCATTAATGCAGAAGCAAAGGTGCTCATGTTCGACTATGCCTTTGACGTGTTAGGTGTTGAACGCATCACGCTGAAAACCGACGCTCGAAATGAGCGGTCGCGCCAAAATATTGAACGTGCCGGAGCCACCTTTGACGGAATCCTTCGTCGTCATATGCCCGCAAGTGATGGGGGCTTTCGCAATAGCGCAATGTTTTCTCTTCTTCGCGAAGAGTGGCACGAACTCGGCAACCATTGCTGATGAACGACGCTCTTCAGTCTGCACAGCAAGTCGCTGTTGCGACGACCGATGAACCACATACCTTTCGGTTCTTTTGCGAAGCGTGCGCAGACGCTGGTCTCGAGACAGTGTGGAGCGTCGACGTTGTTTCTGCGCTCCGTCGTCGTTTTGTGACGTCTGCGGATCACATCTCCTGCCCACGGTGCGGTGATGCGCATCCTCGGCAGTTCGACAGACCGTGACAACGGCTACCGTTTGTCTATGGAACTTTCCGAGGTAATGCGCACCACATTTTCTTGCCGCCAATGGACTGACGAGCCCGTTGACGACGCAACGATCTACCGAATTCTCGACAACGCCCGCTTCGCCCCAAATGGCGGAAACCGCCAAGGTTGGCATGTCACGGTGGTGAAAGACCGCGCAATACGTGAACAATTCAAGCCACTCATCAAACCGGCCACCAATCAATACGTTGCTCAGGTCGCCGCCGGAGAGGCCCCGTGGAACACCATCGTTCCCTCTGCGATCGACCTTGCAGCAGAACGCTCAATCGACAAAGATTTTCCCGGTGTCAATGAGATGGTTGAAGCGCCTGCTGTGCTCGTGATCTCCGTTGACCTCAGCGTCGTGTGCAGTTTCGACTCAATCCTCGATCGTGTCGGCGTGATTAGTGGGGCATCGATTTATCCCTTCGTGTGGAACATTCTGCTGGCCGCCCGAGACGAGGGTCTCGCAGGAGTACTCACGACATACCTTTCATACGCAGAGGCCGAAGTTCAACAACTTCTTGGCCTTCCAGAGCACTATGCGGTGGCTGCAATGGTCCCACTTGGCCATCCGGTGAANCAGCTCACCAAATTGAAGCGGAACCCGGTGGAAGACTTCGCCAATATCGATCGATTCGATGGCGCACCGTTCACCGCATGAGCCGAAGCGAACATGCGAGATCACTCGCAGCGAGCGACCCGGTCATCGCAGATCGAAACATCACNGTTGAATCNATCTCTGACGACTGCACGGTCGTGTCAATGCCGATACANCCGTCGATGTGCAACGCCTACAACATCGGGCACGGCGCATACATCTTCATGATCGCCGACGTTGCGATGTCACTTGCCAGCTCGGTTGAAGATGGCACTGCCCTTGCTTCGTCAGCACATATCGACTGGCTTAAGCCTGTCGAGATGAACGACACCGTGAGAGCAACCGCAACCTGCCAATACGCATCAGGACGTCAAGCTCGATGGACCATCACCGTCACTGATGGAAACGACGAGCCTGTCGCTATTTTCCGGGGCCGCACACAGCAGCTTCGCAAGTGATTCAGGCTGGGCCGTTAAAGGTTGGCTTGCGCTTCTCTAAAAATGCAGTGATGCCCTCGACATAATCGGGAGTGCCCGCCATGCGTCCCTGCGCAGCAGCCTCCGCTTCGAGCACCTCAGCAAGCCCGCTGCCGTCATCGATGATGCCCGAAATAATCCGCTTCGATTCGAGAAGTGCCTGTGTCGGCCCCTTCGCNATTGACATCACCATCTCTCGGGCGGTGTCGANAAGAGCNTCNTCATCGACAACCCGGTTGACGAGGCCGATCTGCTCGGCACGCTCACCGTTGATCAACTCTGCGGTGTAGATGAGTTCTAGTGCTCGATGCGCGCCGACACGATGCACCAACGCAAGGTGGCCACCCGAGTCAAGGACGCATCCGATATTGGCAAATGGCGAACCAAGTGTTGATTTTCGGGCAGCGAGGACGACGTCGCAGGCCATTGCAAGACCAAACCCGACACCGAGACAGGGGCCGTGCACAGCGGCCACCGTCGGGATCGGCAGATTTCGTAACTGTGCGATTAAGGGGTTGAACACCCCCGACAAAATCGCGTACGCATCTTCGGTGAGCGGGGATGCCGTGGAGAGGTCGCGTCCGGCGGAGAATCCTCGCCCCTCCCCTCGCAGTAACAAGCCGCGAACTCCGCTCGCTTCTGCCTCCCGTAATGCTCCCAGCATTTCTTCGACAGCCTGTTCGTCAAGGCTGTTAAGCACCTCGGGGCGCTTCATGATGAGCTCTGCCATCGAGCCATCAACTATGAGTTCAACTGCAGACATGTGCGTCTCCTACCACTCGGTTTCAGGATCAAGGTCGAGCACAAGGTTGAGCGACGCGTGGAATTCGTCGAAACCTTCTACTCGGGCAACACGATCATTATGTGGCGCCGACGTGGGGGCCCAATTCATTGAGATTCCCCACTCGTTCAGATCAGCTTGTACCGCTTCGCTATACGCAGTTTCAGCATCACTCGACGACAGCGAGGTGACGCCACCTGCAAGAGCATCTACTTCCCCGGTAACCGGCGACCACATTGTCATCGACTGAGGGAGCAACGACTCCATACTCGACACGAGGCGCTGTCGAGCCTCTTCGCTGCCCGACAACGAACGCCGAAGCAGCAACGTTGAATGTGAACGATGGAACGACTCCTCGGCAAGTGCGCGCTGAGCGATCGATGACAGTTCAGGTACTGACGAGTCGACAAGTGCATTCCAACGAATCTGTTCGCCGACGTCGTATAGCCAGTGACGTATCAATGTGTCTTCCCATTGCGGCAACGCCATCTCCACAAACGAACAGGAGCGATATTCAGACGGTTGGCGCCGAAGCGCAAAGTGATCGACATCGTCAACGAGTAGTTCGTATACCGCAATGGCGTGCCCGAGTTCGTCTTGGGCAATCGAGCACAGTGAGAGGTCTTCTTCTAAAAACGGCGCAATGCCGATCCACCATGCAAGGTGGCTGCCCATCATGTGCTCATCATCGGCGAGCGCCAACAGGTACTCCCGTGCGCCATCATCAATCGATGTGAGTGTCACGAGCCTTCTCGCAGTTGCCGTCGGTGCTCCGCAACAAGCTTTCCATCATTATGTCGATGCGATTTGTTGCGGTTTGGCGCGGTTTCAGACGAGTCTGCAGACGAGATGTCGTCTCGGCGAACTACCCAAATCTGCTCACCCTCTGCTCGGCGGCAGTAGCACTCGCGGGCAAGGAGCAATGCCATCTCGTTATCGGCGGCTCCTAGGGCACCAACATGACGAAATTCGCTCTTCCCGTCGGCTTTCAAAAAGACCTCATAAATCTGGGACGCTGTCATCCCACAACCTCGACAACGTTTCGGCAGGCATCACACCATGCAACCGCTCGACATCGCGTCGGACCCACCGGGCTCACCTCGCGAAGCGATGGCTTTTCACATACCGGGCACGTCGGCAACGCACCATCACGGCGAATTGCTATTGAGAACTCACGGCCCAGTTGATCGACCGCTAACGGCGACAACATGCTCGGCACCCAACTGCCGTCGAGCCGCCACACCACCTCAACCTCGCTAAGCCCTTGGGTGTAAAGGGCTGTGCGTACATCTGATTCGATCACCTCTCGGGCCGGGCAGCCTGCCATTGTCGGCAGCAGCGTCACCGACACCCGTTCGTCGTCTACGGCAACATCGTCAACGATGCCAAGGTCAACAATTGAGAGCGTTCCGTATTCTGGGTCCATCACGCGCATCAACGCAGACCGCACCATCTCTGGTGTGACGGCAGTGCGTGCCGCTGTCACGCCGATACACCGATTGATTCTCGGAACCACGCGCTCTCCGCATGGTTCCGAACGGCATTTGCAAGACGGCGGGCAGAATCTGGACCCGCATTTGAAAAGGTCGCCTTCAACGGCGCCCAATCAATCTCGCTCATCATCCACTCACCGGTGTCGGGGTCTTGATGCAGGCCGTCGTCAGGAACGGTAAATCCATACCCTTGAAGTAACGGCACATACTTTTGCACGTAGGCGTGCCGTAAGACCTCGTTGCGTTCGCTCTTTATGTACCACTTGAGCAACGGATCATCTGGTGGTGAATCAGGCCCAAACAGCTGAACAGCAGGCCACCACCAACGTTCAAGAGCTGCTTGGAATAGATCGCGTTGCACCTGTGAGCCCGACGCCATTTTCAGCAACATCTCTTCACCGTGGCGCATGTGGAATCCCTCTTCGCCAACAATCCGACGGAGAATCCGCTTATAAGGGCCATACGTGCACTTTGCGAATACTGCTCGCTGACTTGCAAAGGCAGCCGCATCGACCAAGAACGCAATGGCTATCTGGTCTGCCCAGGTTTCTGCCCGATAGTGAAACACGTTGTGGAAGCGGGTTTTTCCTGCGAGCAGGTCGTTCATCATCTCATCACGGGTTTTGACGCCCATGTCCGCGGCAACCATGTACAGCAGATGAGCGTGTCCGATTTCGTCTTGGGTCTTCGCAAGAAAAATCTGCTTCAGCCTCAACCCTGGTGAATGAGGAATCCAGTCTCGTTCGGTGAGACCACCCATGAGTTCAGAATTGGCATGGAACTCTATGAATCGGAAGACCTCCTGCCGGTATTCCTCTGGCATGTCATCGTCGGCTTCGACCATGCCGCCATCGTCAAGAAATGCTTGAAATTCATCAAGATCAGCCCAAGTTCTCATCGACAACCTCCTGCTCGAAGACTACTGCCCAATACCGGCTGAACGAGATCCAACTACAGCGAACGGCGGTCATCAACCCGAGACAATTTGCCGCCCTCGGAACGAGGAAGCGCACCACGCTCAGCGACGGTGACCGCCACCCCAATGCCAAGAGAAGACCGCAATGCATCGGAGACGCTGGCTCCGAGCGAGCTTCCAACCTCTTCAACCGACCCAACACCATCAGCCGGTTCAACCTCGACGGTGAGATTGTCAAGCGTGCCATCTCTCGTAACGACGAGCCTGAAATGAGGTGCTGCCAGATCAACGCCGAGAAGCGCGTGTTCCACTTGGCTCGGATACACGTTGACGCCTCGAATGACGATCATGTCATCGCTTCGACCAACGATCGACGAAATGCGTGCGTGCGTCCGGCCACAGGGTGAGGGCTCACGAGTCATTGAGCAGAGGTCACCAGTCCAGTAGCGCAGAATCGGGAACGCCTGTTTTGTCAGCGAGGTGAGCACCAACACTCCCACTTCGCCTTCATCAAGCACCTCACCGGTGTCGGGGTGCACGATCTCTGGGTAAAAGTGGTCTTCCATGACGACGAGACCTGAGCGGTCTGCGGTTTCGCACGCAACACCTGGGCCAATGACCTCCGACAACCCGTAGATGTTGACCGCGATCATCGACAGTTTCTCTTCGATCTGTTGACGCATGAGTTCTGACCATGGTTCGGCACCGAGCACACCGACTCGGAGCGAATTGTTCTCTGGCAGTTGCTCGGCGAGGGTTAACGCGTACGACGGAGTGCAACAGATCGACTCAGGAGCGAAATCTTCGATGAGCATGAGTTGCCGCTCGGTGTTACCGCCCGACACCGGAACCACTGAAATTCCGGCCTCCTCTGCACCAGCATGCAAACCAAGACCGCCGGTGAACAGCCCGTATCCGTACGCGTTGTGCAACATCCATCCGGGCTCAATGCCGGCGCCCCGCAGACAGCGAGCAACACATCGCGCCCACATCGACAGGTCTTCAGCGGTGTACCCAACGACGGTTGGTTTGCCCGTCGTGCCACTGCTCGCATGAACTCGCTGCACCTCGTTGCGCGGCACTGCAAATAGGCCGAACGGGTAGTTGTCTCTCAGGTCGCTCTTCTTTGTGAAGGGAATGCCACAAATGGCGTCGAGAGACGCCGGGGTCGCCACGTTGGCCAACCGCTCGCGGAACGCAGGCACACGCTCTTTGACGACGTCCACGGTGGCTGCAAGACGCTGCAGCTGCAGCGCTTCAAGTTCGGCTCGCTCCATCGTCTCGATTGCATGCTCATGAAATCCGGGTGCGATTCGTTCACTTCCTAAAGCCCCCACGAGCCCTCCCCTTTTGGTCACTGTTCTCGATGACTCTCGTAGAACGTTCCTCATTCTCGCATGCACCGTTGATCGCATCCAACGCCCGACGGCAACACTTCACCCCTCGCATCATCATCACTTCCCTTGAGTGGCTCAGCCGGCCTTTCACCGACCCATATGGGAGACTCTCATCGGTGAGACGGCGATTTCTACAAGTTGATGTGTTTGGTGAGCACCCCTATGAGGGAAATCCACTCGCAGTTGTCATTGATGCCGAGGGTCTCACGACCGCTGAAATGCAGGCATTCGCGCACTGGACCAACCTCTCTGAAACCACCTTTCTGTTGTCGCCCACGCACGCTGANGCCGACTATCGANTGAGGATCTTCACCCCAACCGAGGAGCTACCGTTTGCGGGTCACCCCACGCTTGGATCTGCCTCGGCATGGCTGACGGCTCAAGGCCACATGCGAACCAGTGCTGACCTCGTTCAGGAGTGCGAGGTGGGTCTTGTTGAAATTCGTCATCGAGATGATGTGTTCTCTTTCAAAGCACCCCCACTCATGAGGAGCGGTACTGCCGATGAGCACGTAGTTGCTGAAGCCGCAGAAGCACTTTCGATTCACCGCTCATCGATCATCGATGCGGAATGGATTGACAACGGCCCTGGCTGGCTCGGGCTGCTTCTTGAGTCCGCAGACGAGGTGCTGGCACTCACATCGCCAACAAGCGGTCTCAGTCTCGGTGTTGCGGGCGCCTACCCGCCCGGCTCTCCATTTGCCTACGAGGTCAGGGCGTTCTATTCGTCACATGGCATCACTATGGAAGACCCTGTGACGGGAAGTCTGAATGCCTCACTTGCACAATGGATGATCGCGTCGGGCCGATTTTCTGCGCCATATCGCGTCTGTCAAGGAAAAGCTGTTGGGCGAAACGGGGTCGTGTCTGTCGACGTCGACGAGGGCGGTGACGTCTGGGTGGGAGGAAATGTCGCGGTGTGCGTTTCAGGTGAGGTTGATCTCTAGAGACGCTTAACTCCGCTTGAGGTCAATGACCGCTCCCCCGCTGGCTTCCACCAACTTGTGTGGCTCGATGCCGAACACGTCATGCCACGTACCAGCAGCAGCCCAAACCTCGTGATGTTGCAAAAGATCAGGGTCGATAAAGATCCGTAGTGGCGTTGCATGCCCAAAAGGAGGAACGCCACCTATCGGAAACCCAGTTGCAGACCTCACCACATCTGCATCAACTCGCTGGCACATGACGCCGCCAGCCGCCTCGGCCAACTTCGTTTCATCGAGCTGGTTAGCACCACTCACGTACGCAAGAACAATCTCCCCATCGACCCCGAAAATAAGGCTCTTGACAATCTGACCAAGCTCGACCCCGATTGCATCCGCGGCCTCTTGAGCCGTCCGCGTGCCGTCTGGGAACGTCCGAGGAGAGACCTCAAGGCCAAGTGCTGCCGCCGCATCAACTACCCGTTGCACATTGGCGTGCATGCCTCTCACCCTCCTACGTGCTTGAGCTGTGAAATTGACGCTGCCAGCGCATGATCAAGTTCGGTGATCGCTCCGTCTGCTGAGTGAGTGCAACACTCGATCACAACGGTATTCCACGAAATGGAAATGTCCGGATGATGATCATGCTCATTAGCCACTTCGGCCACTGCGTTGACAAACCCCATGGCCTCATCAAAATCAGCAAACACAAATGTCGAAGAAAGCTTGCCGTTAACTTCACTGAACATGTGCAAAACCTAGTCGAGATTGCGATTCTGTAACGTCCCGGATTAGACCGATGACAACCTGATATGACAGCGTGTTATCAGGCCATCCGCTTAAAGGAGTATCGATGAGCACCGCCCTCTCACCCCAAGAAGCAGAAGAGTTTGCGAACCAGGTTCGCAGTTTTCTCGAATCAAATACTTCCTCCGGTAAGGGCCGCGACCTGANTGCAGCCCGAGAGTTCCAGGGGCGTCTCGCAGAGGCCGGCTTTGCTGGAATACCCTTTCCGAAGGAGTACGGCGGCGCTGGGCTCACGCTCGAACATGAGCGCATCTTCCGACAGGTAGCCCAAGGGTTCCCCATGATGACCGGCGAACTTGTCATCAGCCATGGCATGTGCCTGCCCGTACTGAACGAATTTGGCACCGATGAGCAGAAGCGCAAGTTCATGCCCGACAACATCTCAGCGAAGACGGTCTGGTGCCAGATGTTTTCTGAGCCCGGCGCTGGCAGTGACGTGGCAAGCCTTCAAACCAAGGCCGAACGAGATGGCGACGAGTGGATCCTCAATGGTCAAAAGGTCTGGACCACCCTCGCTCATGTCTCTGATTACGGAGTCATCATCGCTCGAACAGATCCTGACCAGCCGAAGCACGCAGGTATTTCGATGTTCATCATCGATCTGAAGAGCCCCGGCGTCGAAATCCGCCCGATCAACCAAATCGACGGCGGCAATCACTTCAACGAAGTCTTCTTCACCGACGTACGCATTCCTGCCGACAACCTGCTCGGCGAGTACAACAATGGTTGGCGTCAGGCCACTGCCATGCTCATGTATGAGCGAGTCGCAATTGGCTCTCTCAATGCTGGAAAGATCACTCAGCCGATGTACGACGTGCTTGCGAAGTGGGCAACTCGCAACGGCTCGATCAGTGACCCGGTTGTTCGCGACGAACTCATGCAGATCTACTGCATGGAGTCAACAAAATCGATGGTAGCGATGCGCAACCGAGCAGAAATGAAAGCCGGTAAGGCTCCTGGGCCTGGCGGCTCGCTCGGCAAGCTCTACGGCTCAATCATCGCAAAACGATTCCGAGAGATCGCTCAGAACATCGCCGGCCCTGCCACTGCGGCCTGGGAAGGCGAAGGCAGCGACGAAGAAGCTCTTGCCGTCAACATGATCGGCTCGCTGTCATCGGGCATTGCAGGAGGCACCGACGAAATTCAGCGCAACATCATTGGTGACCGCGTGCTCGGACTTCCACGCGATATTTCCGTCGACACCGGCGTTGCTTTCAAAGAGCTCAAAGTCGGCACTCAGCGCAGCTAAACCGAGGGCTGGTCAACCTTCGGTGTGATCACTGGTGTTCTCCGCTGGCCCTCCCAAATAGAACACAAATACTCCGGCAAGCGACATGCCTGCGGCAACGAGATACGCAGTCTCATAACCGCCTGCAACGTCGTGAAGCCACCCGAGTAGCCACGGTCCTCCGGCGACGCCAACGACGCTGAAGAACTGTGTTCGGCCAAACAGTTTTGGGTACTCCCTCACTCCAAAGCGCTCGGCAATGAGAAGTGGTTGCAACATCAAAATGTTGCCCACCGTCGCTCCGAAGAAAAGGATGAACGCAAAGAACACCCAGGTGTTGTATGACAGTGCGAGTCCGGCAAGCGCGATCATCTGAAAAAATGAGAGCACTGTAATCACTCGGCCCAACGCAAATCTAGGGAACACCTTCCCGCCGACGAGTCGGGCGATGATCGACGTCACCGCAAGCGCCAACGTTGCGAACGCAGCAGTCGTCGCTGTCGTACGTTCTTCAGCGAGTTTCACCAACTGCTGAATTCCGCCCACCTGAGAGCCCAACGACAAGATGTAGCCAACGGTGACAGCGAGGAAAAATCTGCTTCGCATGGCAACGGTAAAGGGAGTTCCTGACAACACCATCGCCGATGCGCCCGGCGCAACCGGTTCACCGTCAGGAAGAAACCCGGAATCAGCCGGATCGCTCTTCAGAAAGAACCAGCCGGGCACGACCGTGCCGACGAAAAAGACCAGTGCGAGCCACGGCGCAGCACCCTGCAACGTCCGTTCGTCGACAAACCATTTCGCCGCAGGGGTAATAAGCACACCGCCCACCGAAAGACCCGTTGACGCCACTGAAATTGCCATCGCTCGCCGACGATGAAACCACCTCGTCACGACAGTCGTGACCGTCACAAGACCTGCGGCTGCGAACCCGACCCCATACAGGCAGTAGACGACATATAACTGCCAGACCGCAGTGATCTCACCGAGAGCAAGCAGAGACCCTGCGCCAATAATGCCACCGCCGAGTACTGCAAGACGGGCATCACGGCGGGCAATAAATCGGGCGACCCACAACCCGGTGACGCCCGCAACAACGAAGAAGACGGTGGTACCAAACGACAGCGACGCAATATCCCANCCTCGCTCTTTGCTGAGCGCATTCAGATAGACAGCGAGACCATAAAACCCGAGCCCGGCTGACGTAGTGAGTACGAGAAAGCCTCCAGCGACAACTCGCATCCCAGGAAATTTTGCGTGGGGGGTTGCAACAGCTTCAGAAGAAGTTTCAGGCACAGACGAACCGTACTCACCTTCGGCGAGTAACTTGCGGTTGTGGGTCGGTGTGCAACATCTTCTTCGAATATTCAGAGGCGGTCATGAGTCAGATCAGCCCCTGCACCAAGGTGTGCCGGCTAGATAGCGGCATGTGTATCGGATGCTTCCGAACCAGTTCAGAAATTTCGGTGTGGTCAATACTGAGCGATGACACCGCCCGAAAAATCATTGCTGAACTGCCGAGCCGGCGGCCACCGCCAGTCTCACATCTTGAAGAGATCGTCGAGTGACGACGGAGCAGATTCTTCTGCTGCTTCGTCATCGTCGCCTGTGAATGCTGTATACCCGTCACGCTCAAGAATGTCAGCCAGTTCCGCGCCACCGCTCGTTACGATTTGCCCCTTCACCAAAATGTGAATGTGGTCGGGCCTAAGCTCGTTCAACAGCCTGCTGTAGTGGGTAATTGCGAGCACTCCAAGAGGGTTGCCGGCATCATTTGAGAGCTCTTCGACTCTTCGGGAACAGTCTCGCAACGCGTCGATATCAAGCCCTGAATCGAGTTCGTCGAGAATCGCAAACCCTGGTTGTAAAACTGCTAACTGCAGCGTCTCGTTTCGCTTCTTCTCGCCTCCTGAAAAGTCGACATTGAGCGGGCGATCGAGAAAACGGTGCTCGAATCCAATTCGGTCGGCTTCGGCCTTCATCAGGTCAGAAAGCCCTGCTGTATCACGACCACGATGCTGCAATGCCTCACTCAACGCATCGACAAGCAAGACACCTGGAACTTCCGTCGGGTACTGCATGATGAGGTGCACTCCCGCCGCCGCGCGCTCCCAGGTTGGCAGGGAAAGAATGTCAGTACCGTCGAGGGTGACGCTTCCTGCGGTCACGGTGTAGCCGGGCCGACCCATAATTACCGCCGACAACGTGCTCTTACCGGCACCGTTTGGCCCCATCACCGCATGAACTTCNCCTGATTCAATACGGAGGTCGACACCGCGCAGAATTTCGTTTCCAGCCACTTCTGCATGCAACCCCGAAATCTCAAGGACGCTCATGNTGANAGCTCCACANTCACGTTGCCGTCAACAATCGACACCTGGTGNACCCGCACGGNNACTGTCGCNGGGAGGGTGTCNGGTTCACCGCTCGTCAAACTGAACGCACTTCCGTGTTTNGGGCATTCNAGCGTGCACGCATCGGGCCAGACNTCTCCTTCTGACAGCGACACATTNGCATGNCTGCANACATCGTCAATTGCGTGCACATTGTCNCCGATTCGCACCACAGCAACCGCAACACCATCGATCACGTGACACGCNGCAGCNCCNTCAACAAGGTCATCAAACTTGCACACCGTCGTCATGACGTCACTCCAATCGACAACTTCCTCGCAACGCGCTCCCGCACTTCGTCGACAATGTCGCCATCGGGAAGGCGGTTCAACACTTCGTCGAAGAACCCGAGGACAACGAGGCGCTCCGCCACCTCTGGAGGCACCCCACGACTTTCGAGGTAGTAGCGGTGCTCCTCATCGATCGGGCCGACCGTTGATGCATGGCTGCAACGAACGTCGTTATTCCTGATGTCCAGATTGGGCACGCTTTCGGCCCACGCTCCCTCGCTCAACGTCAAATTGCGGTTCGTCTGATTTGCAGAGGTGCCCTTCGCTGCTTCTTCGATTGCGATCATTCCGGTGTACACGCTCCGTGCCCGGTCTTGGACTGCACCTTTAAACAACAGATCGCTCGATGTGCGCTCAGCGACATGATTTTGAATGACACGGAAGTCATGCATCTGGTCTCCACCTGCGAAATACAGGGCGACCTGCTCGATCTCTGAGCCCGTTTCTTTTGACGTCGCTTCGGTTCGAACTCTCGTGTAGTGGCCTCCGAGCGTGATTGTTGAAAGGCGAACTGATGAATCACGACCTGCGGCAACGAGTTGATGGCCAATCTGCCACGAAGACTCATTAACGTCGTTTACCGCCAGATATGTCACCGACGAGCCCGGCCCTGCGTCAACTACGAGCACCGGCACTACGAGTGAGGCAGCGTCGTCTGCAGATCTGAAGCGTTCGATCACCGTGCACGACGCATGAGCACCGAGTCGAATCACTGTGCGAGGAAAGATTGCGCTGCCCGAGTCGGCGCGATGCTCGATCACGATCGGTTCAGAGACTGCGTTATTTGCGGGGACGGTAATGTCCACCGTTCGCTGATGGCCGGCGTTGTATTCAGCGAAGACGTCGGGGGCTGCGATCGCCTCATCAGCCTCAGCGTCAAGAGTGATAAAGGTGTCATCACCCGTCACTTCTCGGGAACCGGGCTGAATTTCGAACGCAGTGAGGTCCAAATCGGCGATGCGGCTGTAGCGCCAGATTTCAGCGTCGGCAGTTGGGAGTTCTAGATCTGCCAGTGCAAGCACGGGGAAATTCTACTATCGAGATAGTGCTAATTCACTCGGTGCTTAGGAATCACCGCGACGTCTAAATATGCGTCGAAGTCGGCCGCCACGCTCACTGCGCTCGCGCTCTTCGGCAAGTTCTTGCATCACCGAAGGGGCGACATCATTTAAAATGTCTTCAGCCGCATCGAGAAGAGCCTCAACACTTCCGTCGTCAAGTCCTTCCGGCTCAGGAGGTGTTGCAGAAACAACAAGTGAGCCATGCGTCCATGCCGCGTCGGCGAGCCGACGCTCATATTTCGGGCAATCATCAGGGCAGCGCCACGGTGCGTTAGGCGCAAGGTCGAGGTTGCACTTGCGAACCGTGTCACCGCTTGGATACGACCGCGATTCGAAGTGCTTGCACTCTGTCCGCATTGGCATGGTTACACCCTAGATGGCTGCAAAGAGTCGCTCGTCGAATTATCCGACGGAGCCTTCCATTTGGAGCTCAATGAGGCGGCTCCATTCGACCGCATACTCCATCGGAAGCGTTCGAGTGATTGGCTCAATGAAGCCGTTGACCACCATTGACACCGCTTGCTCTTCAGAGAGCCCGCGGCTCATCAAATAGAAAATCTGCTCATCTGCGATCTTGGACACCGTCGCCTCATGACCGATCTCGGCATCCCGCTCGCCCATCTCCATGTAGGGATACGTCTTCGATACTGAGTCTTCGTCGAGAATGAGCGCATCGCATTGCACATGGCTCTTGCAGCCATACGCACCTTCGTCGACTTTCACCAATCCTCGATACGTAGTGATTCCGCCGTCTTTCGAAATCGACTTAGAGACGATCTTNGAAGTGGTGTTTGGNGCNGCGTGCACCATCTTTGCTCCCGCATCTTGATGCTGACCATCGCCGGCGTAGGCGACCGACAAGACTTCACCCGTCGCGCCTTCGCCAACCAGGTACACCGCCGGGTACTTCATAGTGAGCTTCGAGCCGATGTTGCCGTCGATCCACTCCATGTGGCCATGGGCCTCAACACGAGCACGCTTTGTCACCAGGTTGTACACGTTTGGCGACCAGTTCTGAATCGTCGTGTACGTCACTCGCGCATGTGGCTTCACCACAATTTCGACGACCGCAGAGTGCAGTGAGTCACTTGTGTAGACCGGAGCGGAGCAACCTTCGATGTAGTGCACTTGAGCGCCCTCATCAGCAATGATAAGCGTGCGCTCGAATTGGCCGGCATTCTCAGAATTGATGCGGAAATACGCCTGCAGAGGCATTTCGCACTCGACACCGGGCGGAACGTAAATAAACGACCCACCCGACCACACGGCCGANTTCAGCGCTGCGAACTTGTTGTCACCGGGAGGAATGACCGAGCCGAAATACTTCTTGACAAGATCTGGGTACTCCCGCATCGCAGTATCCATGTCGCAAAAGAGAATTCCCTGAGCCTCAAGGTCTTCGCGGTTCTTGTGGTACACAACCTCAGACTCGTACTGGGCGGTGACTCCTGCCAGATACTTACGCTCTGCTTCGGGAATACCAAGTTTCTCGTAGGTGCGCATCATTTCTTCAGGAAGTTCATCCCATTCGTCGACTTGTTCGCCCGCCGGCTTCAAGTAGTAAAAGATGTCTTGAAAATCGATATCCGGCATGTTCTGCGCGAACCACTCAGCCATCGGTTTGCGGTCGAACAGCGATAATGAACGCAGACGGAAGTCGGTCATCCACCTCGGTTCACCCTTCCACCACGAGATCTGTTCAACGACGCCCTGGTTCAAGCCCTTCACCGGGTCGAAGGCGTATTCGACTTCGTCGTTCCANCCAAGTTCGTACTTGGAAAGGTCGAGATCAAATGCAGTCATTCGCTNACTCCGTTNCATCGAGGGGNTATACGGGGGTAATTAACACTANGNACATAGTAACAATCCCGATGAGTGCTCCGCATGCCCACCTTCCAGATTTTCGNTGTCAACTNCGGCACAGCGNGCTAGGGGCGATAACCCCATGACGGCTCGGTCGGTTTCATTGTTCGACGAGCGAGTTGCACCCACTCGCACAGCATGGCTCTAGTGTCTCGTGGATCGATGATCTGTTCGATCTCGTAGAATTCGGCCGACCGATGTGGTGACCGAACACTGTTGAGACGTTCAGCGATTTCCGCCTTCAGCGTCTCGGGGTCGTCACTTGCCTCAATCTCGGCTTTATATGCGACTTCGAGGCCTCCCTCAAGAGGGAGCGACCCCCAGTCTCCCGAGGGCCACGCCAAGCGGAACGATTCACTCCCGGGCTTGCGGTTTGCTGCCCCGGCAACCCCAAATGCCTTCCGTACGACAACTGTGCAATATGGCATCTCTGACTCTCGGAGAGCCACTAGCACCTCGGTGCCATACCGAATCGTCGCGCTCTCTTCCGATTCCTTACCGATAAGAAAGCCAGGGCAGTCCTCGAGGTGAATCATCGGCAATTTAAACATCGATGCGAGATCGATGAGTCGGGTGAGTTTCCTGCACGAATCTGCAGTCCAGCCCCCGCCGTACATCATCGGGTTCTCCGCATAGATCGCAACTGCCACGCCATCGAGACGAGCAAGCCCCCCGATAATCGACGTACCCCAGTCTTTACCAATCTCNAAGAAACTGCCCTCATCAACGAGCGTCGTCATGATGCGTTTCATGTCGTAGCTTTGTCGAGGATTTCGTGGCACCACATCGACGAGCCACTCATCGCGTCGAGCAGGGTCATCGCCCCAATCTTCAAGCGGCGGAAGTTCGTCTACGGAGGTCGGCAGATACGACAGAAACTGCAGCGCTTTTTCAAATGCCTCCGCCTCGGTGTCGACCGCATCATCGATGGCCCCATTACGAGTGTGAATGTCAGCGTGACCAAGTTCGTACTTCGAGACCGCTCCCAGACCAGCCTGTTCGACGAGTGCTGGTCCGGCGATCATCATCTGCGAGGTATCTCGAACCATGACCGAATAATGCGACGCGGTTGCGCGAGCGGCTCCGAAACCTGCCACCGAGCCGAGCACGAGGGAGACTGATGGGGCGATATTGAGGTGATCGCACACCGTGTGCCAGCCGGGAAGCAACGGAATATAAGTGCGCCCTGCCTGTTCGATCGTCTTCACCGATCCTCCACCCGACATCCCGTCGAGCAGGCGAACATGAGGGAGTCGCATTTCGGCCGCGATCGTCTCGGATGCCTCGCGCTTCGCCGAAATTGATGCATCGTTCGAGCCGCCACGAACAGTGAAGTCATCGCCTGACACCACTGCCGGCCGGCCATCAAGATTCGCAATGCCGAACACAAAGTTCGACGGCATGAACTCGATGAGATTCCCCTCATCGTCATAGGTCGCCACCCCTGCGGCTTTACCCATTTCCCAAAAACTGCCCTCGTCCACTACCTGGTCAATCCGTTCACGAATCGTGAGTTTCCCAAAGTGGTGCTGCCGCTCGACCTTGTCGGCACCTCCAAGTTGTTCGGCAAGGTGTTCGCGCCGGTGGAGTTCTTCTAATTCGGGTTCCCACGTCACACTAATGACGGTACTCAGGGGGCCCGTCACGGCTAGAGCCGCAGGATTGCCTAACGGAGTTGAAGGCCTGAGAGACCTCCCTCATCTCGCCACCGGGCAAGCAGATCAAAAAACTTGATTGGACCCGCGCCATACATCCCTGCGGCGAATCCGGTTCCATCGGTCACATGACCCTCGTTGTTGTAATAGCCCGGAGTGCACTCCTCGNAGAACTTCCTTGCTCTCACCGCCGTGCGCTCAATCTCAGCGAGCCACTCCTGCTCCGAATGCGGGGTTGCTTCAATGACTGACGCACCCCTCGCGCGCGACTCGGAAACAACATGCGCGAAATGGGTAGCCTGCTCAGCAAGAGCATGCGGAATATTTACCGTGGTGGCGGTCTGAACAAATCCGATGAACGCCATATTCGGAAANCCGTGAGCGTGCATTCCATGGAACGTGCGAACCCCGTCCGCCCAATGCTCCGACAGCGTTTCACCGTTTCTGCCAGTGACATCAAAACCAGCACGTCGCGTGTACGAGGTGCCGTACTCGAACCCTGTCGAGAACACGATGCAATCAACTTCATATTCAACTCCGTTTACGACAACACCGTTTGGTGTGATTCGTTCAACCCCCTGACCATCGGTGTCAACAAGGGTGACATTTGACGAGTTGAACGCTGGCAGGTAGCTGTCATGAAAGCACGGCCGCTTACAGAACTGCCGATACCACGGCTGAAGCGCCGCAGCAGTTGAGGGGTCAACCACCGTGGTTTGCACCCGATTTCGGACGCTGTTCATTTTCCGATAGTCAAGGAGCTCCATCATCTCCTCTTTCTCTCTCGGATCAAGCCGGCGACCAAGGCGCCGAGATGCATCTTTTGCTGCGATACCGGTGAGTCCTCTAAAAATCTCGGTCCACCCATCGCCAACGAGATCTTCTGGCTCGTCATAACCCGACACGAGCGCAGTGAAGTTCTCCATGTATCTCTTCTGCCACCCAGGCTCTAATGACTCAAACCAATCGGTATCCGTCGGAGCATTGTCCCGAACATCTACTGAAGATGGTGTTCGCTGAAACACGAACAGTTCCTTTGCGGAGTCAGCCAGATGCGGGATGCACTGCACTGCTGTTGCACCAGTGCCGATGATTGCGACACGTTTATCGGAGAGGCCGATGAGACCTCCGTACGTGTCGCCTCCTGTGTAGTCATAGTCCCATCGACTGGTGTGGAACATGTGACCTTCAAAGGAGGTGATCCCAGCGATTCCAGGCAGTTTTGGACGGTTGAGCGGGCCGGTTGCAAGCACGACGATGTTTGCCGTCATCTCATCATTTCGATCGGTGAACACGGTCCAACGAGATTCGCTGTCGTCCCACTCCATCGAGGTCACACCGGTTTGAAAACACGCATCGTCGTAAAGGTCGTAGTGGCGAGCGATACGGCGAGAATGCTCCATGATCTCCGGAGCGAACGAATACTTGTGTTGAGGCATGGCGCCGAGTTCTTCTAACAGCGGCAGGTAGATATACGACTGTACGTCACAGGCAGCGCCCGGGTATCGATTCCAATACCAGGTACCCCCGACATCGCCGGCAGCGTCGATTAGCCGAATCCGCTTAACTCCTATCTCTCTTAGGCGTGCGGCAGCGAGAAGGCCACCGAAACCTCCGCCAACGATGACAACATCAACATGATCGGTCAGCGGCTCACGTTCAAACGACGCATCGGCCCATGGATCATCTCCGAATGAGGCGAATCGATCAGTTATCTCTACGTACTGCTCATTGCCGTCGGGTCGAATGCGCTTATCGCGCTCGCGAAGATACTTTGCATGCAGTTCCGCTGGGTCGAAATCGATATCGCCAAGAAGGTCTCGTGCCGTTGCCGCCATGACTCAACCCTATGGCTGACACGGAACAGACGAAGAACCGCAGTCAGTCACTTGCCAAAGAGGCAGAAGCGTTCGGCTGATTCGTCACTGAGATACGCACGAGCATCCCACTGCGTGACACCATTCCCGGGTGTCATTTTCAATTCTTTCGCCCTCAAGCAACGCTGAAGACTGGGTTCGGACTCATCTTGGAGAGTTTTGCGAGCCATTCGGTGACTGGACCGCAAGTGAACGATTTCGTGGCGGGCGAACAGCGGCACTTTCAGCCCTCGAGTCGTTCAAGGTACGCGGGTACGCGGCCACAAGAAATGAAGTACTTCCCATCTCGTCTCGCGGAGCGTCGCAGCTTTCTCCGTATATACGACACGGCCTCCTCACTCTCGGAGAGGCCTGGGAACACGTCAGCACTGCCCCTGACCACGACCGCGACAAATTCAGAGACGAACTGTTATGGCAGGAATACACGCGACACATGTACTCCCGAATCGGAACGCACCTCGCTGACTCGCTCCGATACCAGCCGCCAGAGCGGCCCAACGCACAAGGCTGGGGCGAACGGAACACCATGGCATGTCTCGACTTTGCGCTGGCCGAGTTGGAAACTGATGGATGGGTGCCAAATCAAATGCGTATGTGGCTGGCCTCACACTGGACGGTGAGAGAAGGAGCCCACTGGCAAGCGGGTGAACGCGAGATGTACCGCCAGTTGCTCGATGGGTCGTATGCAAACCGGGCCGGCTGGCAATGGACAATCGGGTCAGCTACCGGACGGCCATACGGATTCTCGAGATGGCAGGTAACTAAACGTGCGCCGGCGCTGTGTAACGAATGCCCATCTCGCCACTCGTGTCCAATTGAACAATGGCCTGACGAACCTCAGCTCGACGAGGCGACTCATCGCGTCGAGCTTCGAAAGGGTCAGAACCCACCTCATGAACCTCTCTTGCCGATCATCGATGCATCACGGAGTCCCGAGGCGGTCTGGATCACAGCCGAATCGCTTGGAGACAGCGACCCGGCTCTGACCGCTCACCCCGACCTTCCTGCGCTCTTCATCTTCGACACCCCGCTGCTGCGCAAACTAAGTCTTCACCCTCGCCGCCTCGCCTTTCTTAGTGAGTGCCTTGCCGACCTTGCCCTTCGGCGTGAAGTGCATGTTGGCATTGGCAACCCCGTCGAATTATTGCGATCAATAAATGTCGCCGTGACCGCAGCGCCCGTACCCGGATTTCGCTCTCGCTCCGTTCAGATTTCTCCCGCAGCCGTCTACCCGTGGCCATGGCTCGCACCCATCTCGGATGCACCGCTGTCATCGTTCAGCGCGTGGCGACGAGCTCTGCCATCCTCGCTGGCAACGGCCTCGTTACGTCGTCAGCAACGGCAGAAGCGCCGCCGGTAGAGATGTATGACAGGCGTTGATCGTCAACAAGGCGAGCACCCACGTTGACGTAACAGCATTTCGGCTCAGTAGTTGCCCCAACCCGGGTGCAACGCGTTCTGGAGAGGCTCGTCGCACATACCGTTCACCTTGATACCGAAGTCGTTGACCGCTCCGAGTGACTGCTGTCGGGCAATGAGCGCTCACTGCGTGGCTAGACCGAAGAAGCCGTCAAACTCCTCGGGTTCAAAGTAAAGGCCGCCAGGCCACCAACTAAAGATGTAACAGTGCTTCGCTGCACTCGGAGCGGAAATTTTATGACATAAGAGCAGCACACCAGACGACAGCAGCGGGGACTATTTTCCCCTTTCCACTGTCGGAGCCCCAAGGCCAACCACTGCTCACCACACGGCTGCGAGTCCAAGATTAAGGACAAACCTCCTGCAGGAGCACTAGCATCAAAATCTGCTCCTCGACTGTCAACTAAGAGACCGCTTTGACGAAAGTGTTGAATCGGCTCAATCCCTCTGATTCACCGTGATTATTTCGCTCATCGTCCTCCACTTCCTGCTCGGAGCAGGAATCGTCGCCGCTGGCGACCGACTCGGACGTCGCGGCTTCGCGCTCGGAACTCTTGGCCCCGCCGCAACCGCCATCTGGCTGTTCTCAAACCTGGGCTCCATCGTCAACGGCGGCGAGGGAGGCGCAATCGCTCAACGCATTGATTGGGCCCCAACTCTCGGACTCACATTTGACCTTCGCGTCGACGCGTTCGCCGCTGTCATGCTCGCCCTTATCTCTGTCATCGGGGTTGCTGTCTGCGTGTATGCCGTTGCCTACTTCAGGCCAGACAAACCAGGCCTCGGACGCCTCAGTGGCCTTCTCGTGATGTTCTCGGGCGCAATGACCGGCATCGTCGTCAGCGACCATTTGCTCGCCCTCTTCGTCTTTTGGGAGCTCACCTCCGTCACGTCATACCTTCTGATCGGCAATGACGACACCAACCCTCGGGCTCGCGACGCAGCAACGTCAGCCATCTTGATCACCGGCGCTGGTGGACTCGCAATGCTCGCCGGCCTCGTCGTACTCGGACAGTCAGCGGGCACCTATCGATTCAGCGAACTCACCTCGGCGTTCGCCTCCACCGACGTTTCCCTCGTTGGCTTCGGTGCAATCGTTCTAATACTCCTCGGCGCCTTCACCAAGTCGGCACAGTGGCCTTTCTCAAGTTGGCTTCCAGGAGCGATGGTCGCGCCAACACCGATCAGCACCTACCTTCACGCCGCCACGATGGTGAAAGCCGGAGTGTTCCTCGTTGCACGACTCGCACCCATCACCTACAGCGTCGACGGCTGGCGACCCACCGTCTTCATCTTTGGTGCAACGACCATGGTGTTTGGCGGCTGGCGAGCGCTACGCCAAGTCGATCTCAAAGTACTCTTGGCGTACGGAACGGTGAGTCAACTCGGGTTCATGATGATGCTTGCGGGTGCTGGCACCTACTCGCTCACCCAGGCCCTCATCGTCGTGCTACTCGCCCACGGAGCGTTTAAAGCCGCTCTCTTCATGGTCGTTGGCGTGGTCGACCATCANCTTAATACCCGAGATATCCGACGCATCGTTGGCGTCGACCGTCGATGGTGGCCGATCTATCTCACTGCGATTCTCGGTGCAGCCTCAATGGCGGGCCTGCCTCCATTGCTCGGATTCATCGCAAAAGAGAAAGCTCTCCTCTACACCGCCAGAGGAGCATTCACAGGTAGCTCGCTCGTGACCGCGGCAATTGTTGGCGGTTCATTGCTCACATTTGCGTACTCGGCCCGGTTCGTTATTGGTTTGCTCGGACGCAGGGCAGAGCACGAAAGCGCCGATGACGAACACCCGATGGTCACGGTCTCCGAGCAGAATCCGCCGACACGGCTGTTCGCAACTCCGGGATGTCTGCTTGCCATCTTCTCCCTCATCGCCGGTCTCGCTCCGNTNCTTGTCGATGACGTTGTTCATGCCGCCACTCTTGCGCTGCACCCGGAAAGCCATCCGTCGCCGGTCAAATTGTGGGCGGGTTTCAACATTGCGTTCTGGCTGTCGGTCGTCGTCATTGCATCAGGCGCGGTGCTCGTCGCTGCACGGAACACGATTGAGAAATTCCAGGACGCTTTTCATCGCCCGATCTCGATGCTCCCGACTGCTGACCGCTCGTTCTGGGCTCTCGTCACCGGCGCTCTCAAGAATGCGAAACGCATTACTCGTGTCGTTCAAAACGGATCACTGCCGGTATACCTCGCTGTCATTCTGGTGGTCGCTGCGATCGCACCAACGATCGTTGCGCTTCGTGCAATAACCGGATTCGATGCCGCTAACGGGCCTGAGATCTTCGTTGATTCCTGGGTGAACCTAGTCGTTTATGCAGTCATCGTGAGCGCAGCGCTCGCTGCTGCTTCATTCCGTCGTCGAATCGCTGCCATTCTCATGCTGGGTGCTGTCGGATACGCGATGGCCGGCTTCTACGTTCTTCGCGGCGCTCCAGATCTCGCTCTCACTCAATTCGCCATCGAAACGTTGGGAACGGTGCTGTTCGTTCTCGTGATGCGAGCCTTACCCCCCTACTTCCGAAGTGAAAAGACAGCGGTTGCCACCCCAATTCGAATTGCGATTGCGGGCGCAGTCGGTCTTGGTGTTTTCGTTTTTGCACTCGCATCAACAGGTGCCCGAGATCAGGTGCAGTCAGAGTCAATCTCGGTTGAAATGATCGAACGGTCGGTTCCTGACGGAAAGGGCTCAAACGTCGTCAACGTCATTTTGGTTGACTTCCGTGGCCTCGACACGCTTGGCGAAATCACTGTGCTAGTCGTTGCTGCTCTTGGGGTTGTTGCACTTACTCGAGCCGTACGTCGCGGGCCTGCAACTCCGAACAGAATGCCCGAGTCAGCGATTGTCAATGCATCTACTCGGCTGCTCTTTTCTTCGATCTTGATTCTGTCGTTCTACTTCCTTTTCGCCGGCCACAACCAGCCCGGCGGCGGCTTTGTGGGTGGCCTCGCTGGCGCCGCAGGACTCAGCCTTCTCTACGTCGCTGGTGGGCGCCAACGCCTCTCTGAGTTACTTCCAATTCGGCCGTGGATAGTCCTCGGCGGGGGGCTTGCGCTCTCCGTCGGCACTGCCATCACGCCNGTGCTNCTCGGGGGCGANGTGCTNGANCACGTCTTGTGGTCGTTCGAGCTTCCNCTGCTCGGAAAAGTGAAGACCACGTCTGCGTTACCGTTTGACATCGGGGTCTATTTCGTTGTGATCGGACTTGTCCTCATGGCCTACGAGGCGTTCGGTGACGACCCCGACGACGTCACTGAACGCCTTGCTGCAGGAGGTGCATCATGAGTCTCGCACTCGCAGCCGTCACCGGAATCTTGTTCGCTGCAGGTACCTGGCTGCTGTTGCAACGGCGCCTCACCCGAATCATTATCGGCATCGGCCTACTCGGTCACGGAGCCAACCTTCTCCTCGTTACCTCGGGTGGACGAGCTGGCAATCCCCCGGTCATCGACGGATCAGCTGGAAGCCCCGCAGAATATTCAGACCCCCTTCCACAGGCACTTGCCCTCACGGCAATCGTCATCACCTTCGGTGTGACCGCATTTCTCTTGGCACTCGGCTATCGCAGTTGGCAAATCAGCCGCGACGACAAGGTTGAAGACGACCTTGAAGATCGCATGGTTGCCCGTCGCAACGAGCTCGACGGCCCTGAGGGACCAGTCGATGACGGCGACCCTGATACCAATGAGTTTGAGGCGGAGGGGGACCCGCAACGATGAGTACTCCGCTTCTCGCCATTCCGGTTGTTGTCCCGATTTTCGGGGCCGCCCTGTCGATACTCGTTGGTATCCGGCGCGAACTGCAACGCCTNGTCACCATCGCTGCTCTGTCNGTCNCGGTGGTCGTCTCCATCATCGTGCTCATTCGCGTTGATGANCACGGCCACCTTGTTGCNAANTCTGGCGGGTGGTCGGCACCCCTNGGCATCGCTCTCGTCGTTGACCGCTTTGCTGCAATCATGCTNGTGGTCTCGACNGTCGTNTTGCTCATCGTTGCGATCTACGCAATCGGTCANGNGGGAGAAGAACGGGAACGAGTGTCGTTTCACCCGCTCTATCTCGTGCTCGCATCCGGAGTCTCAGCAAGTTTTGTGACCGGTGACCTCTTCAACCTCTTCGTTGCGTTCGAGATGATGCTCGCCGCCTCATATGTTCTGATCACCCTCGGCGGACGACCCGATCAAGTACACGCAGGCATGACCTACGTCGTCATTTCTTTGGTTGCTTCAACCCTGTTCATTACATCGCTAGCCCTGCTCTACGCAGCAACAGGGACGGTCAATATGGCCGATCTCGCAGGCCGGCTCGCTGACATCGACCCCGCTCTTCGTCACGGGTTCTCGATCATGCTGCTCGTCGTCTTCGGCATTAAGGCGGGGCTTTTTCCTCTCTTTTTCTGGTTACCAGATAGCTACCCCACAGCCCCCGGACCAGTCACTGCAATCTTTGCGGGCCTCCTCACCAAGGTCGGTGTGTACGCAATTATCCGCACTCAAACCTTGATGTTCCCTCCTGGCGAAGGCGGCGCGAACTGGGGCGACGATGTTCTTCTGTGGGTCGCAGCGGCAACGATGATCGTCGGCGTCATCGGGGCAATTGCACAAGACGATATGAAGCGAATTCTTGCGTTCCACATCATCTCGCAGATTGGTTACATGATTATGGGGCTCGGACTGTTCACCGTGGTCGGCGTTGCCGCAGCGGTGTTCTACGTGATTCACCACATCGTCGTGAAGACCGCCCTCTTCCTCGTCGCCGGTCTTGTCGATCACCGAGCAGGCTCGTCGCGCCTCAGTTCTGTTGGCGGATTGGTTCGCAGCGCTCCGGTAATTGCAGCACTGTTCGCAGTTCCCGCTCTCAGCCTGGCTGGGTTGCCGCCGTTCTCAGGTTTCCTTGCAAAATTCGCCCTCGTCGATGCGGGCCTCAGCCAAGGCTCTTCCGCCATCGTTACCGTCGCTCTGGCCGTCGGGCTCTTCACGCTGTTCTCGATGACGAAGATTTGGACTGGGGCATTCTGGGGAGGCGCCGAAACCGAACCCGAACGTGATCCTCAAACCACTGATCGATTCGGTGGACCGCCTCTGATGGTGCTCGCAACGCTTTCGCTNGTCGCAATATCGATCAGTTTTTCGATCTGGGCCGGACCAATTCACGAGCTATCACAGCGTGCAGCAGAAGACCTACTCAACCCCGCTGGCTACATCAGGGCCGTGCTCGGGGAGGCTGCACCATGAGACGTGTCACCCTCAGTGCTGTCGTGTGGCTAACCTCCTTGTGGGTCATGTTGTGGAATGACCTTTCGATAGCGAACCTTGCCTCTGGCCTCGTTCTTTCGGTCGTGCTCTTGGCAGCCAATCGGCTTCCCTTCGCTGCCGGAGCGACCTCCGGGAACGACGACCGGTTGCGAATTTCACCGCTCCATTTTGCGTACTTTGTCGTCTACGTCGTGGTGCAACTCATTCGGTCAAATCTGTCCTTGGCTCGCAAAATCCTCACCCGAACCAACATGGTGAATGCCGGCGTCATTGCTGTCCCGATGCGCACTTGTGGTGAGATGACAATGCTCGTGATGTCGAACGTCATCACCCTCACTCCTGGAACGATCACGGTCGAGGCGAAAGGGTCTCCCGCAGTGCTGTACGTCAACGTTCTTCACCTCAACGATGCCGAACGAGTACGTAACGAATTGCACCAACTCGAGTCGGTATGCGTGCGGGCCTTCGGTTCCCGCTCGGCACGCTCTCAACTTCGTGAGGCACGCCTGCCATGACCGCATTCGCTGCTCTTGCATTCGTCCTCCTAGCCGGGGGGTCGGTGTGCTTTCTCATGCGACTCTTTCGAGGGCCATCAATCGCCGATCGTGTCATTGCTCTCGACGGCCTCTTGGTAACCGTTATCTGCGGCATCATGATCGAAGTCACCCGCGAGCAGTCGATCACATCACTCGACACGGTGTTGATCGTTGCGTTGGCTGCATTTATTGGAACAAGTGTGCTTGCCCGATACGCAGAACGCCGCTCTGAGGAAGGTGACGGGAACTGATGGACGTTATCGCTGGACTCTTCATGGTGTTAGGAGCTGCGCTCGTATTGATCGCTGGAATTGGTGTTGCTCGCTCGTGGAGCATCTACGCTCGAATGCACTCGGTCGCAATTGCACCGACCCTCGGCGTCACCTCAGTTGCCGTTGGGCTCGCGCTCAGTATCCGGTCGACTACCGCATATGTGACGGCGTTCCTTGTCGTCATCCTTCTGTTGGTCACGGGCCCAGTCGGATCACACCTCTTGACCCGCGCAGTGTACCGACAGATGCAATCAGCACTCGACAGCGTCGATGAACTTGCCCGTGACGAGTCATCTGACTCATAGGCAGTAAGCACGCGCCCAGGGCGAATCAAGAGCNCATGTTGACCATGTCGAGCACCGGCTGCACCCGAGCGACCTCATGACTTCGGATCAGACCGGCCCGGGCCTGCACAGCCAGCACTGCCATCGCCGTTTCGGCCACNCGAGCCTCNTCNCGGAANAGNTAAACCGACGACGCCATGGTCACGCATGTTGGCCAACCCAACGACCTGAAACGGAACGACTGCACCAAGTTGTCNGTCTGATAACGGACCCGNTCGGGGCCATCTGGGAGGTTCAAGGCAAACCCGAAGCCAGGGTCAATCCAGAGGCGCTCNACACCTGCGCCACAAACCAGGTCAAGACGCTCTCNAAAAAANTCGATCTGCTGGTCGATCATTCGATCGGCGGTGGGCACATCATCTCCTGANCGGGCAGTGGTGCCNGGGGTGTAGCACAGAATGAGGCCAGCCTCATGAGCTGCGATCGACTCGTANAAGCCAACGTCATCAATTCGACCAGTGAGATTGATCACTGCCGCACCCGCCTCAAGGGCAGCAANNGCNACTTCGGTGTGGTACGTCTCGACCGACACCATGATCTTGTCATCAACCANTGCCCGAACNACTGGCAACAGAGAGTCAATTTGTCGAGCAATGTCAACNACGTCGGCATTCGCGCCNGTCGACTCAGCTCCNATATCTACCATTGCCGCACCCTCNATGGTCATGCGACGCGCCCGGTATATCGCAGCATCAAGATCGTGGACGATGCTCTCGCGGTAAGAGGAATCGCGCGACAGGTTCATGACCCCAAGTTGATTCGGCACGCCATCGAATGTTCGACTTTGGCGAGGGAAATGAAGTGTCCGGACTTCTGAGGTGATGTCATTTTGGTAGGTGGACCACAATTCATTGAGCTGATTAGCGGTAANCATGTGGTCGTCCTCAGATTCTGTNGTTCAATNGGAATNNCAAGTTCACTCGATTTCGCAGTNGAGCCGCGAATCAACTTCGTCGCTNTTCCGATGCCACTGTTGTGCTACCAAAGTCAGGTCGCCTTCAGTTGAAGCGACCTCGTCCAACAAACTAGCCATGCTACGACCTATCAAGGGATGCTTGACGTCGGCTGCGATGTCGCACACGGGGACGAGTACAAACCGACGTTCATGTTGTCTTGGATGCGGGACCCGCAGTTCAGCGGTGTCGCTCACGGTGTCGCCATGAACAAGAAGGTCAAGGTCAAGAGTGCGTGGGCCCCAGCGTATGCGTCGAACCCGATTCCGTTCCGCTTCGATACGGTGCAGTTCGGAAAGTAAGCCCGCAGCATCTCGTGTTGTCTCAACTCGAAGAGCGGCATTGAGGAACGGCCCCTGCTGCTCTGGTCCGCCAACTGGTGCAGTCTCGTAGAGACTCGACACATCAGTCACGTGAACGCCATGCAGCGCATCGATTGCGGCGATACCTGCTCGAAGATGCGCAAGACGATCTCCGAGATTTGAGCCAATGGCGATAAGGCAGTCGACAGGAGAAATCAAGAGTGAGGGTCCATAAGAACTAGAGAGGATTTTGAGGTGTGAAGTGCGGAACTCATTCTCAAATTTTTCACTGACCGCGATGCTTTCCAAACACTTTTCAGATCCTAGTGCTCAGTCATCGCAGCGGGTTATTGAAGTCAGGAGTGATAAGCGATTCGTCCATTACCACAGAGCCGAGATGCCGCTCTTCACCATCTTTTTCCAAGCTCAATCTTTGAAGAAATGGCCTTTCAGTCTTCTGTCATAACAAAAACCGCAAAGCCGTCGTCCTTCGTGGTAGGCCTCCGCTCAAACAGAAGCAGAACTTCCGACTTCGCAGGGACTACCACACCAGGTGGTACGACAGCATTGAGTTCTTCAAGAAATAAATTTGAAATGTCAACGGCCAGATCAAGGCCATTTTCGATTTCGGCGGAAATAACTCGACCGTCTGTGTCATGAGAGAGCTGTCCGATTCGAACAGTTACCTCCGAGGGCTG
>PBWL01000028.1 GCA_002727235.1 Acidimicrobiaceae bacterium | reverse complement strand
ACTATTTCGAGCTGTGGCGTGTATGAGCGTTCCCTACACAGGGCCGATTGGGGCTCTGCCTGAAGGCATCGACGTGAACGGGTTGATGGCTCAAGCAGCGGGCCCTGATCGCGACTATTACCGCTTGTTCTTCCAAGAACCAGGCAAAGCGGAGGCAGACCTTGAAACTGACGTCTATAAATCTATGCGCGGCTTTTTGTATTCCATAAGTGGTGATGCTCTGCGAAATGGCGACATTCGAGAACCTTTCGATGGTCACTTCCCAGCTGGTGAAGCTCTAACAGACCAGCTCGTATCACCCGACGAGCTACCTTCGTGGCTCACTGAAGAAGATCTCAACTTTTACGTGGAAGAGATAACTCGGACAGGTTTCCGAGGCGGTTTGAATTGGTACCGCAATATCAACAGGCTGCCGGCTATCACGGCTCCTTTTCTCGGATCAACCATCAACCAGCCTTCGTTCTACATGGGTGGGTCTACAGATTTGATCGCAGGCAACACTCCCGACGCCATCAGCAGCATGAAGCAAGCTTTAGGTGATCTACGCCACTGCGAAATTATTGAGGGCGCCGGTCACTGGCTCCAACAAGAATGCTCATCGGAGGTCAGTTCTGCGATGATCAGCTTTTTGGAAGGGCTTGACTGACTTTGTTCTTTGGTGTCGGAGGGGGGACTTGAACCCCCACGCCCATTAGTAGGGCACTAGCACCTCAAGCTAGCGCGTCTGCCATTCCGCCACTCCGACGTGGTGAGGTGATGCTACCGGCAACAACAGCAACTGCACATTGCCGACGCCACACCCCTCAGCGAATGTAAAGGAAACTCAATGCGAGGACCGACAAGATCCAAGCAAGAGCAAACACAGTAGTGATGCGGTTCAAGTTACGNTCTGCTGCNGTTGAGCCGAGCGCAGCGCCACCTCCGCCACCGAACATGTCAGATAGACCGCCGCCACGACCAGAGTGCAACAAAACCCCNGAGATTGTTCCGATCATTGACACGATGTTGATCACCAACATCACGTACAGCATTAAATCACGCACNNAGNCAAGGATATCGCCGACAAGCGGGGTGCGGTCAGTGAAGTTCGGTCACAAACGGAGCACGNCGCACCAGTTAGCGACACCGAACGTTCGGTGTCTGAAATTTAGCCGGCAGCAATTTTGACAATCTGCGCGAAATCATCCGGGTCAAGACTTGCCCCGCCCACCAATGCGCCATCGATATCGGGCTGCGCCATCAACTCTTCAGTGGTGCCAGGTTTCACCGAACCGCCATATTGGATTCGAACCGACGCACCAGCATCAGCCCCAAACGATGNCNTCACNGCCGCNCGGATNGAGGCGCAGACCTGCTGAGCNTCATCAGCGGTCGCAGTTCTGCCCGTGCCAATCGCCCAAATCGGCTCGTATGCAATCACCATCGAGCCAACTTCTGCTTTCTTCACACCCTGCAAACCGTTGACCACCTGACCAAGCACCTTTGCCTCGGTCTCACCTGCCTCACGCTCAACCAACGACTCGCCCACACACATGATTGGTGTCATGTTGTGCTTCAAAATCGCTTTCACCTTTGCATTCACCATCTCATCGGTCTCACCGAAAATATCTCGACGTTCGCTATGGCCGCAGATGACGAGTTTCACGTCAAGCTTTTGCAAAAACAGCGGGGAGACCTCACCGGTGAAGGCTCCGTTCACTTCATGATGACAATGCTGTGCTCCGAGCAGAACGTCCATCCGGTCGGCCTCAATCGAGGTCTGCAGCGTACGGATATCGGTGAACGGCGGGTGGATGCTCACATCTGCGCGCTGATAGATGTCTTTCGGCAGCAGCCACGCAAGTTTCTGCAGATTCCGAAGAGCCTCAAAATGATCGAGGTTCATCTTCCAGTTACCGCTGATCAGCGGAGTGCGAACATCAGGCATTAGGGGCACCTCTCAATGCAGCAAGGCCGGGAAGGTCGCCAAGTTCGAGCAGTTCGAGGCTCGCTCCCCCGCCAGTTGACACATGGTCTACTTCATCATCTAGTCGGAACTGGGCAAGCGCAGCGGCAGAGTCCCCACCGCCAACAACCGTGAACGCCTTCGTTTCAGCCATCGCCTCAGCAACCGTTCTCGTACCACCAGCGAATCGTTCATCTTCGAACATGCCCATCGGTCCGTTCCAAAACACCATTCGGGCATCCATCACCACATCACTAAATGCCGCCGCCGAGCCCGGGCCGATATCGAACCCCTTCGACCTTTGAGGAAGACGAGTTCCGAAGGTGGCGAACTCTCCCGCAGCATCAACTCCGACCATGTCGTCGGGAAGGACAATCTTGTCGCCTGCCGTCTCAAGTATCCGACGGCAGGTGTCAACCATGTCGGGCTCAAAGAGCGAGTCACCAATCGGCTTACCCTGAGCCGCAAAGAACGTGAAACACATCGCCCCGCCGATTACGAGCTGGTCAACGACCGATAGCAATGCCTCAACAACGCCCAACTTGTCGGAGATTTTTGCCCCGCCAAGCACCGCAACAAACGGTCGCTTCGGCTTAGCTCTCAGCCCCGTCAACACTTCGACCTCTTGCTGCAACAGGCGGCCCATTGCGGAAGGCGTCGACTTCGGCGGACCAACGATTGACGCATGAGCGCGATGCGACGCACCGAACGCATCGTTCACATAAAAATCGATGCCATCGGTCAACGACCCAACAAAGGCATCATCGTTTGCCTCTTCGCCGGGGTTAAATCGAAGGTTTTCAAGCAACTCAACCCCAGGGGCGAGTTCGCTCAGCCGTACACGCACCGGATCCATCGAATACTCATCAACTGGTTGACCCTTTGGCCGACCGAGATGACTCGCACACACCACCTGAGCGCCACGCTCCAACAGCCACGAAATCGTTGGCATCGCAGCACGAATACGAAAATCATCGACAACGACTTGCGACCCCGCACGCTCCTCTAACGGCACATTGAAATCTGTGCGAACGAGGACCCGACGTCCGGTGACATCACCGAGATCTTCGAGAGTGGGGATGCGCGATGACTCGTCTGTCATTGCAACTCAGCGACCGCGGCTGACGTAGCGAACCAGATCGACCAAACGGTTTGAGTAGCCCCACTCATTGTCATACCACGAGCACACCTTCACAAGGTCGCCCATCGACATCGTCATGCCTGCATCAAAAATCGATGAGTGCGGATCGCCAACAATGTCGCTCGACACAATTGGGTCTTCGGTGTACTTCAAGATCCCTTTCAGGTCGCCCTTCTTGGCCGCCGCCGCGAACACGGCATTGATGTCGTCGACCGAGGCCTTCTTCTTCAGGGTTGCGGTTACGTCCGTAATCGAACCCGTCGGCACCGGCACTCGAAGCGAAGTTCCATCGAGCCGGCCCTTCATCGATGCCAACACCAAACTCGTTGCCCGAGCTGCTCCAGTCGATGTCGGAATAATATTGATCGCCGCTCCACGAGCACGGCGAAGGTCATTATGTGGGCCGTCAACAAGTGACTGGTCGCCGGTGTATGCGTGCACGGTGGTCATGAGACCCTGCTTCACACCAAACGCGTCATCGAGCACCTTGATGAGAGGAACGAAACAGTTTGTCGTGCAACTTGCGTTCGAAATGACCTGGTGCTTCTTCTTGTCGAANTCAGTGTGATTGACGCCATAGACGATGGTGATATCCGCACCATTCGACGGCGCCGACACGATCACTCGCGGTGCGCCACCATCAAGATGCATTGCGGCTTTCTCACGATCGGTGAAAATNCCCGTCGATTCGACAACGACATCGATGCCAAGGTCACCCCACGGCAGCGCTTTTGGATCACGCTCTGACAGCACCCGGATGGTGTGATTGCCAACCTTGATTCCACCCTTGACGACCTTCACGTTCTGATCGAGGCGACCCATCACCGAGTCGTACTTCAAGAGGTGGGCCATCTGATCAAGCGAACCCAAATCATTCACTGCAACGAACTCAACGTCTGCGCCCTGGGCAAGCACCGCACGATANAAGTTGCGGCCAATACGTCCAAATCCGTTAACACCAACACGAACNGTCATGNGAGGTCCTTTCACATTTTCTGACCACANGGTCGTTNGNAAGAGTAGTCAGACGCGNNGCNCAAGATGCAGATGCGACACAACTCTNTGNGGCGAACGAANGATTCAGCGTCCGTCNACATCGCGATGTGAGGCAACCGCNTTCACCTCGNNGTCNNCNAGGCGACCAACCANATNCTCAACGATGGCCACCGAGCGATGTCGGCCACCGGTNCAACCGATTGCAATCGTGAGATAGTTGCGGCCCTCCGACTGATAACTCGGAATCACGTCGAGCAACAACGCCTCGAGATGGCTCAAAAACCGCTGGGTGACCTCGTTGTTCAAAACAAACTCACTCACTGGCTCGTCGCGGCCTGTAAGCGGGCGCAGTTGCTCATCCCAATGAGGATTCGGCAAGAACCTCACATCCATCACGACGTCAGCATCGAGCGGAATGCCGTGTTTGTAGCCGAACGATTCGACCGACACCTGCATCAACGTCGAACCTGTCTCAGAAAACGCCGACACGATTCGATCCTTCAACTGATGTACGTTGAGTTCAGAGGTATCGACGACAAGATCAGCGACACCTTTCACTTCCTCAAGAGCCACTCGTTCTCGCTCGATCGCCTCCAACACCCCGGAACCATCGGTATCGAACGGGTGCCGGCGCCGGGTTGCCTCGTAACGCTTCACCAACATCTGCGTTGATGCCTCCAAATAGAGCATCGAAACCCGGTGGCCTGCCGCCTTCAGATCATTGACATGTGTCAACAACTCCGCATGACTGCGACCTGACACGAGAACCAGCCGGTCAATACCGGCACCCGGCTTTGCTGCAAGCTCCACAATCGTCGGCACCAAAGATGTCGGCAAATTATCGACGACGTAGAAGCCAAGATCTTCAAACACCCCGGCGGCCGCAGAACGCCCCGCTCCCGACAGCCCNGTAATCACGACGATCTCAGCCACGCCCAAACCTTAGACCGGCGATCAGCGGCACAACCTTCAACGCTTTCAGTCCACTACTTTTCGAAGTCGAAGATGCAACAACCGAGGTACCGACGCTGCTTCGAAATATTCAGGAGCCTGAGCAAGAAAACGCTCAGGAGGGGCCGGTTCATCCATGCGCTCGAGCAGNANACCNTTNTCGGCGAGAGCATTGAGATAGCGCGACANCGGCCGATGCAAAAACCTGATGTGCACACCCNATTCGACCTGCTCAATCGTCTCNGCCTCATCGAGATAATTGCCGATACGCCAGTACTGCTCGGGCGGCTCAACCATGTGGTCATCGATCCATCCGCTGTCTGGGGTTTGCAGTAACGGGTGATTCAACAAGAAATTGAATGAACCTCCTGGGCGAAGCACCCGAGCAACCTCGCTGATTGCTCCGTCAACATCNTCAATATGTTCGAACACCAAGCANGCAAGAGCGGCATCAAAACTTTCGTCATCAAACGGAAGCGGACACGCCCCTGACCGCACGTAACGCGGCCCGCCACCCCGCTCGACCGCAACTGATATTTGCGCAGATGTCGGATCGACGCCGGTCACTTCACAACCTGTCGCCGATAGTGCCCGCGCTATCTGACCGTCTCCTGTACCGATATCAAGAACCGTCTCAACGCCCGCAAGTTCTTGCACCACAAGCGGAATGATCTGGTCTTCATATTCAGGGTCGGCGCCGTCGGTGAAACCGNCAATCCACCATTCAGCGTGCTCTTCCCACAAACGGCGCGACAGGTCTCCAGACACAGAGCCCACACTACGGTTCAGAACATGAAGTTNTCTGTGTGGCCAAATATCAAATACCCAGTTGATGANGTGCTTGACCTCGCCCGNTGGCTCGACGACGGGCGCTGGTATGGCATGTGGTTCGCCGACCACTACATGCCAAACACCGGCAACACAAAAGTGAACGATGGCGATTCACACGAAGTGTGGGGGCTATTACCTGCGGTGGCCGTCGTGACCGAACAACTCCGCCTGGGACCGCTCGTCGCCCCCACATCGGTGCACCACCCAGCGCTCCTTGCGAACCGAGCAGCGACCATCGACCACGTGTCAGATGGTCGATTCGTGCTCGGACTCGGTGCAGGCTGGCAAATCAATGAACACGTCGCTTACGGCATCGAACTCGAAGCACCCAAACCGCGCGTCGACCGCTTCGAAGANGCNATNCANATTATTCGGNCACTGCTCAACGAGCCNCGCACAACCTTTGAAGGATCTNTNTACACCATNACCGATGCTCCCTGTGAACCAAAACCCGTGCAACAACAGTTACCGATTCTTGTCGGCACCGGCGGAAATCGCATGCTGCGCATCACCGCACGCCACGCCGAAGAGTGGAANACCTGGGGTCACCCCGACGGTGCCGGCGAGCGCCTCCGCGCAATGNACGCTGCCTGCGAACGCCTCGGCCGCGATCCAGCGACCCTCCACACCTCAGTNCAGGTGGCCGTACACCTCAGCGATGACGCTGCGGCAAACGCAAAGGCACTCGAAGGGCCTCTCGGCCCCCGCACCATTGCCGGCGGAGCGAACGAACTCATCGGAATACTCAACCAATATCGCGAANTTGGCTTTNNCGAGTTCATCGTGCCCGATTGGCTGATGGGGCCAGAACCTGCAGCCCGGAAAGAGCACCTTGACCGGCTTCACACCGAGGTCATCAGCCAACTCTGAATGCCCGTTGCTATGTAGCGTCGGAATGGAACTTGTCGTACACCGCCTGCGCCACCACATCGGGTAGAAATGACAACGCTTGCAACGACTCAAGATCGGCCGCTTTCACCGCCCGCACACCACCCAGCGCCTTCACCAGTCGGTCTCTGCGGGCTGGCCCAAGACCCGGAATGCCGTCGAGGCTGCTCGTCGTCATCCGCTTCGAACGTCGCTCACGGTGGAATGAATTCGCAAACCGGTGTGCCTCGTCACGAATGCGTTGCAACATAAACAGCGCCTCAGAACCACGGGTAAAGCGAACTGGCGCTGAGGAGCCCGGCACAAACACCTCTTCAAACCGCTTGGCGAGGGCGGCAACAGGAATTTCATCGGCCAACCCAAGTTCGTTCACCACTCGTTCAGCAACCCCGAGCTGTCCCTTACCCCCATCGACCACGAGCAACTGTGGGGGGTACGCAAACTTCCTTGGTTTCTCACCACGCTCGTCGATCGGCTGATCACGCTCATCGAGGTAAGCCTGCAATCGACGAGTCAGCACCTCCTCCATCGCCGCATAGTCATCATTGCCATCGATGTTGACTTTGAAACGTCGATACTCCTTTTTCGCAGGCATGCCGTCTTCGAGCACCACCATCGAACCGACGTAATCAGTGCCCTGTAAATGCGCCATGTCGTAGCACTCGATGCGCAACGGCGCCTCAGGAAGTTGCAATGCGTCTTGCAACTCGGTCAAGGCCCGACTTCTCGTATTGTGGTCACTCGCCCGATGCATCCGGTGCCGCACAAACTCTTCTCGAGCATTATGGGTCACCGTCTCGAGCAACTGCCGACGATCACCACGCTGCGGGACCCGGATCGCAACCTTCGAACCTCGAAGCATTGCAAGCCACTCTTCATAGAGCGCAACGTCATCGGGCACCGTCGGCACCAACACCTGCTTGGGTACCCCAGTTGGCGGCTCATCGCCATACATCGACTCCATCACCCTGCCGATAAGCGCGCCATCGGAAAGTTCTTCAACCTTGTCGAGCACGAACCCCTTGCGGCCCACAACCCGTCCACGACGCACGAAGAACACCTGCACCGATGCCTCCAACTCGTCATCGGAGACACCAATGATGTCGAGGTCATCATCACGTTCCGCCACCATCTGCTGACGCTCAATCGCTCGCTCGACCGACTCGAGCCGATCACGTAACCGTGCCGCTTTTTCAAACTCAAGGGCCTTTGCGGCATCACCCATCTCACCGGTAATCCGGGCCACCACCTCATCGGTATCACCACCGAGAAAGCCACACAGTTCGTTCACCATGGACTCGTAGTCGTCTGCTGACACCTCTCCAACGCACGGGCCGGCGCACTTCTCGATGTGAAACAGCAGACACGGACGGCCAAGACGCTCATGCTGACGAAACTTGCCCGGCGAACAGGTACGAACAGGAAACGACCTCAACAGCAAGTCGAGCGTCTCACGAATCGCATAGGCGTGGGCATACGGCCCGAAATAGCGAACCCCTTTTCGACGAGCACCCCGAGTCACCATCGCCCTCGGCCACTCCTCATCGGTCGTCACCGCAAGAAACGGATAACTCTTGTCGTCGCGTAACCGAACATTGAAACGTGGTCGATGCTGCTTGATGAGCGAATACTCGAGCATCAACGCCTCAACCTCGTTGCGCACAATCGTCCATTCGACCGACTCGGCGGTCTCCACCATTTGACGGGTTCGAGGGTGCAACCGATCAGCCCGCTGGAAATAGCTGCTCAAGCGATGCCGGAGACTCGATGCCTTACCCACATAGATGACGCGACCATGAGCATCTTTAAATTGGTACGACCCGGGCTCATCCGGAATCGTTCCTGTGGGCGGTCGCTCAATCACTTCCAAGAGACTACGAGCAGAGACTGCGCACAGCGTTGCGGTGCCAGTACCGTGGAGTCGTGGCACAACGTTTCAATTTCGGCATACCTGGCCCTCGTTCCCGCGACGGCTGGTTCAAACTTGGCAACATCGACGTGACAACGACCGCATTTCTCGTTGGCTCGGGGATCATCTCGATGTTTCTGTATGCCGTCAGCATCGAATGGTTCGCCAAACTTGTCTTCCACCCGTCAGCGGTGCGCCAATTCGAAATCTGGCGCCTCATCACCTGGCCAATCGCAACCCCGCCGACGAGCGCGTGGGTGCTCATCACCCTGTTCTTCTTCTGGTACTTCGGGCACATTGTTGAAGAAATGGTGGGCCGAGTTCGATTCACCCGACTCATCGTCGCCATCACCGTTGCACCCACATTGTTTGTCTCGATCATCGGAGACCTTCCGACCGCGGCAGAAATGGGGCTCGGGCTGCTCGGCACCGTGATGCTGGCGATCTTCGCCGCTGAGAACCCAGACGCTCCATTCTTCTTCGGCATCCCGGCATGGATCATCGCTTTGATCTTTGTGGGCATCGACATCCTTCGCTTCGTCGGCGACCGCATCTGGGGGTCGCTCCTCGTGATGTTGCTCGCCATCGGCACCGCCCTCGTTACCGTGCGTCAATGGGGATTCGCCGATCGCCTCGACATGATCCCTCGATTCACCAACAACACCCGACACAAAAAGCCAACCCGTTCGTCGAGAGGACAAGTTCGCCGCCCAAGCCGACGCCGCAAAGGATCGCAAGTCGTGAGTGGCCCATGGGAACCACCTGCGGCCTCGCCCGCAACCCAAGCGCTTCAAGACGAACTCGACGGATTGCTCGACAAGGTGTCGTCAAGAGGGCTCGATGCCCTCTCATCAGATGAGAAAAAGCGCCTTAATGAGCTATCGAAGCGGCTGCGTTAGACGCTGCCCGCACGTAGAGCGCATACAACAACATCCCGCCGGCGAGCACCGTTGCCAGGTCAGCAAGAATGTGATACTCAAACGATTGCTTCACGAAGCCTGACCCCAGCGCAGCAATTGCTCCACACAAACTCAACGTGAGATCTCCCGTGCCCTGAGCCTCCACTCGGGCATGCACCGGCACCGACGACGTCAACAGAGAAGTGCCGGCGATGAGCCCGATGTTCCAGCCGAGACCCAGCAGGAACAGACCAATAAACACAAGTACTGGCACATACCCGGCAACCTGCACAGTGATCGTGCTCACTCCGAGTAACACGGCACCAATCAGCACCGATTTCACCGCTCCGGTGCGATCAACGAACCGCCCAACCAGCGGAGCGAGGCCAAACATTCCAACGATATGCAACGCAATCACCATCGCAGAAAGATCAGCATGCCCATGATCAGCCATATGGGGAGGGGTCATCGTCATCACACCGACCATCGACGCCTGAGCGCCCGCCATCGCCACCAACCCGAGCATTGCGTGCTTCGACTTTCGAATCTCCCCGAAAGAGTTACGAACCTGTTTGATCGGCCGGGCCCGCTCCGCAGTCGGGTCAACCGCGTTCGAAACGACTAANGGGTCAGGTCGCAAAAACACGAGGTACGCAAGCGCCCCTANTGCNAACAGCGCCGCCGCGAACAGATACGGGCCCACATATTCGTCAAGCCCNATCGCNANACCGAANCGTTTCTCTAATGGTGTGAANAGCGGACCAAACACTGCGCCCAAGGTTCCGATCCACACCACAGCACCAATCGCTTTCGCGCGCTCATCATCGGTTGCGAGATCAGCTGCGGTATAACGGGCACCCAACGAAGCGGCCTGACCCGAACCGAACAGCAACATTCCGATGATGAACAGCCAGAACATCCGTGTCTGACCACCAGCGGCCGCAACAAGCGAACCAAACGACCCGATACCAAGCGCAAGAGCGAGACCCGGGCGTCGCCCACGTCGACGCATGAATGCAGCCAACGGAATCGATGTCAACGCAGCTCCGAACGTGAACGCCGCTGACCCGAGTCCGGCTAGTCGGTCGGAACCCAACATGTCTTTTGCGAGCAACGATACGACCGCAACGGTGCCAGCAACTGCGGCCTGCCCGGGCACCACCGCAACCCGCAACGTCAACAAGGTGCGCCGCTGTAACTCGGCCCGATGTTCAAGAGCGTCGATCGACGGCTGGATCACGCGAGCAAGTCTCGCAGGAAACCCCCCGTGTGAGAGGTATCGACTGCAGCGACTTGCTCTGGTGTGCCTTCGGCAACAACGGTTCCGCCGCCAACCCCGCCTTCGGGGCCAAGGTCGATCAACCAGTCAGCAGTCTTAATCACGTCGAGGTTGTGCTCAATGACCAGCACGGTGTTGCCCTGGTCGACAAGACGGCCCAACACCGTGAGCAGGCGGCGGACATCTTCAAAGTGCAAACCCGTCGTCGGTTCNTCGAGCAAGTAAATGGTGTGACCGGTGGAGCGCTTCGCAAGTTCGGTCGCCAACTTCACTCGCTGGGCTTCGCCACCCGACAACGTCGGAGCCGATTGGCCGAGCCGAACATAACCGAGCCCCACATCCATCAACGTTTGCAGATAGCGGGCGATCGAAGGCTGATTACTGAAGAACTCAACAGCCTCGGCCACCGGCATATTCAACACATCGGCGATGTTCTTGCCTTTGAACTCCACATCAAGCGTGTCACGGTTGTAGCGGGCACCCTTGCAGACCTCACACGGCACATACACGTCGGGCAAGAAGTGCATTTCGATCTTGATCGTTCCGTCACCTGAGCAGGCATCGCAACGCCCACCCTTCACATTGAACGAGAACCGGCCGGGAAGGTAGCCACGCATCTTCGCTTCATTCGTTGCCGCAAACAGTTTGCGAATGTGGTCGAACACCCCGGTGTAGGTCGCCGGGTTTGAGCGCGGAGTGCGGCCAATCGGCGACTGGTCCATATCGATCACCTTGTCGAGGCGTTCAATGCCGTCGATTCGGCGATGCTTTCCGGCAGGGNTCTTCGACGAATAAATCCGCTGCATCAACACCGGCAACAAAATGTCACGGACGAGGGTTGACTTTCCAGANCCTGAGACACCCGTCACCGCAACAAAATTTCCGAGCGGAATATCGACATCAACATCTTGCAAGTTGTGTTCACGAGCACCAATGATTCGTAGCGAATGCTCCCCTCGGGCACGTCGCAGTTCAGGCACCGGAATCTCTCGACGGCCCGCGAGGTAATCACCGGTCACCGAGGCAGAAGCCTTTTCAACACCGGGCACTGGCCCCGAGTACACGATTTCGCCACCGTGCTCGCCGGCTCCGGGGCCGATGTCGACAATCCAGTCGCTTTCACGAATGGTTTCTTCGTCGTGTTCGACAACAATCACCGTGTTGCCCAGATCACGCAAACGAGTCAACGTGTCGATGAGCCGACGGTTATCACGCTGGTGCAGACCGATCGACGGTTCGTCGAGCACGTACAGGGTGCCAACCAAACCAGAACCAATCTGGCTTGCNAGCCGAATGCGTTGCGCCTCTCCTCCCGCCAGCGTTCCCGCCGATCGCGCCAACGTGAGGTAATCGAGGCCGACATCGAGCAAAAATCCGAGTCGAGCATTGATCTCTTTTGTCACGCGCTCGGCAATCATGCGATCTCGGTCGGACAGTTCTAGACCCGCAAGAAATTCAGCAGAATCGGCGATCGACATCTCACAGACCTGCGAGATATTCCGGTCGTTAATGGTCACCGAAAGCGTGAACGGCTTCAGTCGGGCGCCGTTGCAGGCCGAACACGGTACCTCTCGCATGTACCCNTCAAACTGCTCACGGGTCCAGTCGCTATCTGCAGATTCGTGGCGACGTTTNATCCACGGAATGACTCCCTCGAACTCCGATGAGAANGTTCNCGACCGTCCGTAACGGTTGCGGTATTTCACCGTCAGTCGCCCCCGAGCACCACCAAGAAGAATCTTCTGATGCTTCGCNGGNNGATCTTTCCACGGCAANGTGAGGTCGATNTCGTTGGCTTCAGCCACCGATTCNAGCATGCGGNTGAAGTANTGCGTGTGAGCCGATCGCCACGGCGCAATCGCTCCATCGACCACTGACACTTCGACATCAGGAATCACNAGTTCNGGGTCNACCTCAAACGTCGTTCCAAGACCATCGCANGTCTCGCAGGCTCCATACGGCGAGTTAAACGAGAAATTNCGAGGAGCAGGTTCGTCATAACTCGACCCNCACGCAGGACANGCAAGATGCTGGCTGAACGTCAACGTCTCACCCTCGCCACCATCGCGAGGAACAATGTCAACCTGAGCCACACCATCTGCGAGCTGCAACGCAGTTTCGAGCGAATCGGTGAGTCGCCGCTCAATTCCCTCTCGAAGCACCAAGCGGTCGACAACAACCTCAATGTCATGAGACTCATAACGAGCGAGCCGGTCTTCGCCCTTCAAAAACTCATCGATCTGAACCGTCTCACCATCGATACGAGCACGCACATACCCCTGACCTGAAAGGTCTTCGAGGAGCGTCTCGTATTCACCTTTTCGTCCACGAACTACCGGCGCCAGAATCTGGAACCTGGTGTCAGGTTCGAGCTCAAGCACCCGATCGACAATCTGCTGTGGGGTTTGACGCTGCAGGCGCGAACCATCATCTGGACAGTGCTGCACGCCGATCCGGGCATACAGCAGACGGAGATAGTCGTAGACCTCGGTGATCGTTCCCACCGTTGAACGCGGGTTTCGACTTGCCGACTTCTGGTCAATAGAAATCGCCGGCGACAAACCTTCGATCACATCGACGTCAGGTTTATCCATCTGTCCTAAGAACTGCCGGGCATACGACGACAATGATTCGACGTAACGTCGCTGCCCTTCTGCGTAAATCGTGTCAAACGCGAGGCTCGACTTACCCGAGCCCGACAACCCGGTGAACACCACCAAACGATCTCTCGGAACTTCGACCGACACATTCTTCAAGTTGTGCTCTCGGGCGCCCCTCACGGTGATGACCGGGGCGTCTCCAGCTGCCGCCCGAGCCGCTGACCGCCGGGCACGGTCGGCCGCTTGTGCCTTCGGAGAGGATGTCGGCACCTTTTTCGCCACACCTGATTTTGCCGCAGCGCTCCCCTTCTTCTTCGCTGCGGGACGAGACCCCGCCTTCGAAGGTGATGTTGAACCAGGAGCCACGACTGGCGAGGCTAACCGGCCTTCAGTCACCGAGCGTCACGGAGTTCACGACGAAGATCCGCGATCTCATCGCGCAGCCGGGCCGCATACTCAAACTTCAATTCGACTGCGGCCTCATGCATTTCCTCTTCGAGACCTTGAATGAGACGAGCAATTTCCTTCTCGGGAAGCGAGGCCAACTCACGCTGCACCTTTTCTCGCTCATGCTTACGACGTCGATCTTTGCCAGGCACCGGAGTCGTACCCGCATCAGGCCGCAACATCGACAAAATGTCACCCACTGCTTTTCGAATAGTCTGCGGATCGATGCCGTGCTCTTCGTTGTACGCAAGCTGCACATCGCGACGACGTTTTGTCTCAGAAATCGCTCTCTGCATCGAATCGGTCACCCGGTCGGCATACATCACCACCTGCCCGTCAACATTTCGAGCGGCACGTCCAATCATCTGAATGAGCGAGGTCTCACTTCGCAAGAACCCCTCTTTATCAGCATCGAGAATGCACACAAGCGACACCTCAGGGAGGTCAAGACCCTCACGCAAGAGGTTGATGCCGACCAGCACATCAAACTCACCGAGGCGAAGCGCCCGAAGAATTTCGATGCGTTGAATCGTGTCGATATTTGAATGCAGATACCTAACACGCAGCCCTTGCTCGAGCAAATAATCAGTGAGGTCCTCGGCCATCTTCTTCGTCAGTGTCGTCACCAACACACGATCACCTTTGGTCACCCGATCACTCACCATCTCGATGAGATCATCGATCTGGCCTTTAGTCGGACGAACAATGACCTCAGGGTCAACAAGCCCCGTCGGGCGCACAATCTGCTCTGCAACATTGTCAGAAATCGACAATTCATAGTCACTTGGTGTTGCTGACAAGAACACACACTGATTAATGCGTTCCATCGTTTCATCGAAGGTCAACGGTCGGTTATCTCGAGCGCTTGGCAAACGGAAGCCATGTTCCACAAGCACATCTTTTCGACTGCGGTCACCTGCATATTGGCCATGCAACTGCGGCACTGCGACATGGCTCTCATCGATCACGAGCAAATAATCGTCGGGGAAAAAGTCGAGCAACGTAAACGGAGGCTCGCCCGGCTCACGCCCGTCGATGTGCATCGAATAGTTCTCAATCCCCGAGCAGTAACCGACCTCCGCCATCATCTCGAGGTCATATTGGGTACGCATCCTCAAGCGCTGCGCCTCAAGCAACTTCTGTTCACGTTCGAACTCGCTGAGGCTAGTTTGCAATTCGGCCTCAATGCCTGCGATCGCTCGAGCCATGCGCTCAACGCCTGCGACATAGTGCGTCGCCGGAAAGACATATGCACGAGACAACTCTTCCAGTGTCTCGCCTGTGATCGGGTCAATACGAGTCAGGCGATCGACCGTGTCACCAAACATCTCGATACGAAGAACCGATTCTTCGTATGCCGGATGAACCTCGATCGTGTCGCCCCGCACCCTGAACTTTCCACGAATAAGCGTCATGTCGTTGCGGTCGTATTGCATGTCGACCAAACGACGAAGAATCGAACGCATGTCGTAGTCGATACCCACACTGAGATCGAGAAGTTGCCCCCGATACGTGTCGGGAGAGCCCAAGCCGTAAATGCACGAGACAGAAGCAACGACGATCGTGTCACGACGAGTCAGCAACGCTGCCGTCGACGAGTGGCGCAACCGGTCGATCTCATCATTGATCGACGAATCTTTTTCGATGAACGTGTCGCTCGACGGGATATATGCCTCAGGCTGGTAATAGTCGTAATAGGAGACGAAATACTCCACCCGATTATTCGGGAAGAACTCTCTCATCTCTTGAGCCAGCTGAGCGGCAAGACTCTTATTGGGCGCCAAAATTAGCGTCGGCCGTTGCACCTTCTCGATCGTCCATGCAATCGTCGCCGACTTACCCGAACCGGTGATGCCCAGCAGGGTCTGGAACCGATGACCGGCCTCTACACCCTCTGCGAGTGACGCAATCGCTTTTGGCTGGTCTCCCGCTGGCGCAAACTCAGAAACGACCTCGAACACTTCCTTGCGTTCCGCGGTCACATCAGCACTCATTCGATCCTCGACACATCAACCACCGGCACATCGGGCGCAAAAGTTGACGCCCGGAAACGCTCACCAGCCCCCGGCAACAACTCGTCAAACGCGGTATTCACGAGGTCCCAATATCGAACTTCGATGCCGGCTCGACCACGATCTCGACCATCGACATAATCGGCAACAGGAGCATCTTTTGGAACGTACGTGATCACGGCATCAATCTCGAACTCAGCTGCATTTCCCTCAAGCAATTCCACCGCGTCAGTCACGTCGACCCGCTCGTAGCGCCGCTCACGCTTATCGAGGCGAGCGAGCTCGCTATCAGACACCAATGCGATCACGCCATTCATCACCGCCGACGGAGCCGGCACGATACCGAGGGCGACGACGGTATCGATCGACGACACTTCGCTTCCGGCATATCGCTCAGGTGAAATGAGATAGCCGTAATTCCAGCGACGTTCCCATCCGCGTAATTCAGCAGCTAGAAAATCGGAGCCACGCACTGGTAGCCGGCCAATGGTCGAACCCAGCGACATCGGGCTTACCAACGAGCCATAGCCAAACACCCAGGTACTCACCCAGTGATCTGCCCCCACACATCTGCAACCTGAGCGCGCAGCGTCTCAACGTCACCAGAGTTATCAACAACATGGGAGGCAATCTCACGACGCTTCTCCCGAGACGCCTGATTGGCAATGCGATTTCGCGCATCGGATTCATCCATGCCACGAATATTCACGAGTCGCTCAAGCGCAATCTCAGGATCGATATCAACCACGATCGTTGCGTCAAGGTCATCACGAGGGTTCTCCGCAAGCAACGGGAAATCAAGCACCACATGCTGACCACTATCGTGACCAACTTTGATCTGGCGCAAAATTTCTGTCTGCATCGCCGGATGCACGATGCCATTGAGGTCTTTAAGTGCAGCCTTCGACTCATCGTCGGTGCCAAACACAATTTCGGCTACCGCCGCACGGTTCAACGAACCGTCNTCATGCAAAATCGAGTTGCCGAAACGTTCAGCCATCGCAGCAAGCACCGGGGAACCAGCTGATTGCAACTCGCGGGCTACCTCATCGGCATCAACGATGCACGCACCAAGATCGGCGAGCAACGACGACACCGTTGACTTACCCGCGCCAATGCCGCCGGTCAACCCGACCAGCAGCATGAGATCACTCCTGCTCTGCAACTTCGGCGTCGGCGGCTGGCGCTTCTTCTACCGCATTAGCAGTAGGTTCTGCGCTGTTTTCATACTCAGCCCACGCAGCTTCCATCTGCTCTTCGCTGTGCATCCAGTTGCCCTCGTCGTCAACGTCAAAGTGCTCGCGGTACTCGGCAGCNAGTTCGCCACCCTCTGCGGCCTGCTTAATCGACAANCTNATGCGGCGACGCTCGAGATCGAGATCGATGATCTTCACCCAAAGCTCTTCACCAGGGGTCACAATGTCGCCAGGGTTCTCAACGTGATGTGCTGACATTTCAGAGATGTGCACCAGGCCTTCGATGCCGTCACCGACCTGAACAAATGAGCCGAACTGAACCAGCTTGGTGACACGTCCGTACACCAATTGTCCGACTGCGTGACCCTCTGCGAACTCTGCCCACGGATCTTGCTGGGTGGCTTTCAAACTCAGACTGATGCGCTCACGTGAGAAGTCGACATCAAGAACCTGAACAGTGACGGGGTCGCCGACTGCAACTACTGAGCCCGGGTGNTCAACATGCTTCCATGACAACTCGCTGACGTGGATGAGGCCGTCCATTCCTCCGAGATCGACGAATGCACCGAACGAGACCACCGACGACACGGTGCCCTCTCGAACCTCTCCGATCTTGAGGTTNGTGAGGAAGCTGTCGCGGGTCTCCTTCTGGTTCTCTTCGAGGTAGGCCCGGCGGGACAGCACGACATTGTTGCGATTCTTGTCGAGCTCNATGATCTTGGCCTGCACAACGGTGCCGATGTACGGCTGCAGGTCNCGCACACGGCGCAATTCNACAAGCGAGGCNGGGAGGAATCCGCGAAGCCCGATGTCGACNATAAGTCCGCCCTTCACNACCTCGATGACAGGGCCTTCNACGACAGCCTCTGCTTCTTTCTTGGCTTCGATGTCGCCCCAAGCCCGCTCGTATTGAGCACGCTTCTTCGACAGAACCAAACGACCTTCTTTATCTTCCTTGGTGAGCACGAGAGCTTCGATGGACTCTCCCATCGATACCACTTCCGCCGGATTCACGTCATTGCGAATGCTGAGCTCACGAGATGGGATGACACCTTCGCTCTTATATCCGATGTCGAGCAGAACCTCGTCGCGGTCGATCTTTACAACGATGCCGCTCACCAGCTGCCCATCGTCGACTTCAGGGATCCCAGTGACTGCCTCGGAGAAGTTGGTGTCGTTATCTACGACCTGACGGGGTGTGTATGTTCCCTCGTCATCGAACGTTCCCATGGCGGGGTCGATGACTGGGGTGCTCGTGGTGTCGGACAAGGCTCGGTACTGCTTTCAGAAATATTGATAAAGGAACTCACTGCGGAAATGCAATGCGTTGCGAAGGCTATCAGTGGTCTCTGCGCATCACATCCGTCGGGCAACAAGAAGAAATTCGGGCGAATCCACGTGAGGGAGGTCGCTTCCGTACCCGCCTGGCTCAACGCTCGAAATCGACTCTGCCTCAAGGCCGTAGAGCGCACAGAGCAGCCGCANTTCGCGAGGCGTGTAGCACGCTGTCCACAGGTCGACCTCGGCACCAACGCCAGCGGGGTTACGAATCTCTGTCCGTTCGTGATTGACCCCCGAATTGGCATCAAAATCAGACGGATATACGCCTTTGGCTTGAGCCTGCACCACGAAATAACTGCTGAATGCCGATAGGGCAAGGCACCCCCCAGTCTTTAGACAAGCGGCCAAACCCGAAAACACNGCCGCATTTCCATCGACGCCCGAACGCTCAGCGTCACGCGGGCCATCAGATGCAGTCATCAACCCGAACGCCCCCTGGCAAAGACAGATCACTGCATCAAACGCTCCATGAAGGTCATCTGCGTCAATGAGGCCACGCGCATCACGACGCTCAAAGGTCGCTCCCTCAGGCGCGCCGGTTGTCGCAAGGTCGATAAACGTCTGTGAAATATCAATGCCGTGCACCTCGACACCTCGCCGAGCCAGNTCATGAGCATGGCGGCCCGGCCCACACCCCACGTCAAGCACCCGCATTCCGACGTCGAGAGAGAGCACATCGACGAGATGATCACATTCCGCAACGGTCCCCTTCGTGAATGAATAGCGCAAATATGCAGAACCCAGATGATCCGCTAAACCTTCGAACCAATGATCGTGCGTCATCGCCGAGAGACAATCAGCCTTTGGCGTCAGCCCAGGTGGAACCCCACGCGACATTGACTTCAAGCGGCACATCAAGTTCAACCGCAGAGCGCATCAACNCGGTCACCAGTTCGCCGACATCGTCGTGCTCGGCTTGGGGCACCTCAACAATGATTTCGTCGTGCACCTGGAGGACGATGCGAGACATAAAGCCACCCTCGGTCAATGCCCGATCAACATCGACCAATGCAATTTTGAAGACATCTGCCGCAAGGCCCTGAATTGCAGCGTTCATCGCCTGACGCTCCCCTGCCTGCCGCACCCGCCAATTCGAGTCAAGCAGCTCAGGAATTGAGCGTCGGCGGCCGAACAGAGTCTCGGTGTAACCCTTGGTGCGAGCTTCGGCCACCGCGCGATCCATATAGGCCTGCACCGCCGGGAAAGCTTCGAAATACGAATGAAGGATCACCGCCGCCTCATCGGTCGGAATTCCAAGACGCTGACCAAGACCATACGCCTCCATGCCATAAGCAAGCCCATACGACACCATCTTCGCTTTCGAACGCTGATCAAGTGACACCTCGCCGGCATCGACCCCAAAGACTCGAGCTGCAGTCGCATTGTGAATATCGACCCCATCATTAAAGGCCTCAAGCAACCCTGGGTCAGCCGCAAGGTGAGCAATGCAACGCAACTCGATCTGGTTGTAATCGGCGACCAGCAATTGACAACCATTGGTAGGAACGAACGCCGTTCGGAACACACGACCTTCATCGGAGCGAACCGGAATGTTATGGAGGTTCGGACGGTCAGAACTCAATCGACCCGTTCGAGCGACCGTCTGATTAAACGAGGCATGAATGCGATCGTCAGCAGCAACCTCACTCAACAGCCCCTCGCCGTAGGTGCCACGCAGCTTGTCGAGTTCACGATGGCGCAACAACGGTTCAATAAATTGGGGCCACTGGTCGCGCAATTTCTCAAGCGTTGCCGCGTCGGTCGAATACCCGCTCTTCGTTTTACGAACACCCGCCGGACTCAACTCGTGCTGTTCGTACAACAGCGCACGAAGCTGCGTCGGCGAGTTCAAGTTGAGATCAGGAGAATCGGCAACCGTCCGTAACTCATGAGCGAGAGCGTCAACACGATCACGCAGATCACGTCCGATCTCTTCAAGCGCCACGCGATCAACCGCAATGCCAATGTGCTCCATCCGCGCCAACACCCGAATCAGTGGAACCTCGGTGTCGTTGAACAGCGCACCAACCCCTGAGTCGTCGACACCACTCGTCAACGGTCCCGCAAGCTCGCGGACGGCTAACGCAACACCCGCCGCCTCGACGTCGTGCTGCTTGCCGTCAAGATCAAGCTGACCCGAAGGAGTTCCTGAGGTGAGATTGTCGTAAAGCACACGCTGAGCGAACCTCTCAAGAAGGTCAACAACCGTGAGCTTCGCATAGCCAGGGTCGATCAAATAAGCAGCGACACCCACATCAAAGGCGAGGCCGGGGAGGTCACCACCCGCCTCGAGCAGTGAACGGATCATTTCTTTCGACTGATATGAACGCACACACCCGTGCTGTGACAACGCTCCGAGCACCGCCAAATCACTCAACAATGCCGATTCCACCCACAACACATCGTCGCCTGAACCAGACACCATCGCCACTCCCTCAAGAGGGGAACGACCCGCGTCACCAGACCACGCAGCCGCAATATCGAGCACGTCTGTGCCCTCGATCAACGACACCACCTCATCGACCGATGCTGCACGGGATACCGCAGGCTCGATCAGGCTGTCACTATCTTGGAAGGCCTCAGCATCAGAGGTCTCGGGCTCCCCCGTCGCAATTGCCGAGAGAATTCGCGTTCGGAGTTGAGCAAATTCGAGCACATCGAACAGGCGATCAACCTCGGCACGATCAGGAGTGATGCGCAACGTGGCGACCTCAAGATCACCAATCGGCGCATCACGCCGCAACTCCATCAGTTCAAGGTTTCGACGAACACGATCAGCAGATTCGGCAAGGCTGGCTCGCAACTTTGGCGTCTGCTCATCGATGGCAGCCAAGATTCCCTCAACACCCCCATAGGAATTGATGAGTTTCGCTGCAGTTTTCTCGCCAACTCCAGGGACGCCGGGAAGATTGTCGCTTGGATCACCACGTAACGCGGCGTACTCGACATACAACGCAGGAGTCACTCCAGTGCGTTCAAGAATGCCGGCCTCGTCATACAGTGCGTAATCGCTCACGCCACGCTTGTTGTACATCACACGAATATGCGGATCAGCAACGAGCTGATATGAATCACGATCACCGGTGACGATGATCGCCTCATCGCCCCGCGCCGCAAGCTCAGTTGCCGCCGTCGCCAGAATGTCGTCAGCTTCCCAGCCAGCGAGTTCAACGTGATGAACCCCGAGGGCGGTCAGCACCTCACGAACGATCACCATCTGCTGCTTCAGTTCGTCAGGAGATGACTCACGTTGCGCTTTATATTCCGGTTCAGCCACGTGGCGGAACGTCGGCTCAGGGCGATCAAAGGCAACGAGTACACCGTCAGGCTCCTGATCTTTCAAGACGTTGGTGAGCATCGAGACAAAACCAAATACTGCATTCGTGACCTGGCCAGATGACGTTGCCATATCAGACGGCAAGGCAAAAAATGCCCGGTAGGTCAGCGAGTTGCCGTCGATGAGCAGATACTTCGCCACGGCGATATCACTCGGGCCGAAGTTCGCCGTCGATAATGCGATCGGCGACGTCACGCATTCGAACGCGCTCGGTCATCGCAGTGCGCTGAATGAACGAAAACGCATCAGCCTCCGACAGTGCGCATTCATCGATGAGGATCCCTTTTGCACGATCAACAATTTTCCGCGCGGCTAACTGTTCGCCAAGCGCATCAATCTCTCCAGTGAGATCTCGCAACTCTCGGAACCGTCCGATAGCAACTTCGATCGCAGGAACAAGGTCGCTGCGTTGAAACGGCTTCACCAAAAACGCGAGCGCTCCGGCGTCACGGGCTTGCTCAATGACTTCTCGTTGAGAAAAGGCGGTCAACATCAACACCGCACACAGCTTTTCTTCGGTGATCGTGGCCGCAGCCGACAAACCATCTGCTCCAGGCATTTTTACGTCAAGCACCGCAAGATCTGGTTGCAAGTTGCGAACCAAATCGACGACCTCGTCACCTCGACCCGTCTCACCAACGACCTCGTAGCCCTCTTCTTCAAGCGTCTCTCGAAGGTCCATGCGAATGATGGCCTCGTCTTCTGCAATTACCACTCTGATCGTCATGCTGACCCACTCATCGAATCGAGCAACTCATCCTGACGCTGCTGAACCTCTTGAATTGAAGAAAGAACATGCTCACGGTGCCTCATCAGCGCATCTGCGTGCTTTCGGGCCTCACCAGCATCGCGGCTTGCCAACGGGGTTTCTGATACCAACGCCCGAAGTTCATGGTCTGCAGCCTCATCGGCGACCACCGTCAACTGCTCATCGATCTGCGAAAGCTCCTCACGCAATGACGCCAAACGCGAGGCATTCTGCGACAACCGACGTTCGAGGAGCCATTTCGACATGCACCTATGCTACGAGATTCGTGCCCCGAGTCGGATTCGA
>PBWL01000027.1 GCA_002727235.1 Acidimicrobiaceae bacterium | reverse complement strand
GGAATTGAGCCTATTGGCTCAATGGGAACCGATACGCCGCTGGCGGTTCTCTCAGAGCGTCCTCGGCTCATTTTTGATTACTTCCAGCAACTCTTCGCCCAGGTGACCAACCCGCCACTCGACGCAATCCGAGAAGAAGTCGTTACCGCAGTGGCCTCCACGATCGGTCCGGAAGCGAACCTCCTCGAGCCTGGCCCTGAAAACTGTCGCCAGCTCGTCTTGCCATTCCCGATCATCGACAATGATGAACTCGCCAAAATTATTCACGCNGCAGGTGAAGGCGGACGTGAAGAATTTGTTTCCCACACCGTGCGGGCGCTGTACCCAGTCACGTCGGGAGGAGCGGGGCTTGAGCGGCGGCTCGAAGAAATCTTCGACGAAGTCAGCACTGCTATCGACGACGGCGCACGCATCATTGTTCTCTCTGATCGAAATACCGACGAAACCCTCGCTCCGATTCCGTCGCTGTTGGTGACCGCAGCGGTTCACCATCATCTTGTTCGAACGAAGCAGCGCACAAAAGTTGGCCTCGTCGTCGAATCTGGTGACGCCCGAGAGATTCATCACATGGCGCTGTTGATCGGTTACGGGGCTGGAGCAATCAATCCGTACCTTGCGTTCGAAAGCATCGAAGACCTCATCTCGGCGAATATGCACGGGCTCGGTAACGAAGACCCCACCACAGCCATCCGTCGATACATAAAGGCGTGCGGCAAGGGAGTCGTCAAGGTCATGTCGAAGATGGGCGTGTCAACCGTCGCCTCGTATACCGGCGCTCAGATTTTTGAAGCGATCGGCATCGGCGAAGACACGATCAATAAATATTTCACCGGAACCGTGAGTCGCCTCGGCGGAATCGGGCTCGACGAAATCGCAACTGCTGTGGCAGTGCGCCATCGTTGGGCACACCCCGAACGCCCCGAGCAGCGAGCACACCGGCAACTTGAAGCGGGCGGCGAATATCAATGGCGACGTGAGGGGGAGTATCACCTCTTCAACCCCGAAACAGTTTTCAAGTTGCAGCACGCAACCCGAGAGAAGCGGTGGGACATTTTTAAGGAGTACAGCTCTCGAGTCGACGACCAATCNGAGCGTCTCGCAACCCTCCGCGGACTCTTTAAATTTGCAGACGGCCGTACCGCCATTCCACTTGATGAAGTCGAGTCGGCTGCGTCGATCATGAAGCGCTTCTCAACCGGCGCGATGTCGTACGGCTCTATCTCNGCCGAAGCCCATGAAACCCTTGCGGTGGCGATGAACTCGATCGGCGCAAAGTCGAATACCGGCGAAGGTGGTGAAGACTCCGATCGCCTGCACGACCCAGAACGCCGTTCATCGATCAAGCAAGTCGCATCNGGACGCTTTGGNGTAACNGCGGAATATCTCACCAACTCTGACGATATTCAGATCAAGATGGCTCAAGGAGCGAAACCCGGAGAGGGCGGACAGTTGCCCGGTCACAAGGTGTATCCGTGGGTCGCGAAGACACGTCACTCAACGCCAGGTGTGGGGCTTATCAGTCCGCCGCCNCACCACGACATTTACTCNATTGAAGATCTCAAACAGCTGATTCACGACCTCAAAAACGCNAACCCGGAAGCCCGAATTCATGTGAAGCTGGTGGCCGAGATGGGTGTTGGAACGGTCGCAGCCGGCGTCTCAAAAGCGAAGGCTGACGTCGTGCTCATCAGTGGCCATGATGGCGGAACTGGTGCCTCCCCACTTACATCCCTCAAGCATGCTGGTGGTCCGTGGGAGTTAGGTCTTGCCGAGACCCAGCAGACATTGGTGATGAACGGTCTGCGCGACCGCATCATCGTGCAGACCGATGGCCAGTTGAAAACTGGTCGAGATGTCGTNATCGCCGCTCTGCTCGGCGCCGAAGAGTTTGGATTCGCNACCGCNCCTCTCGTCGTGTCTGGATGCGTGATGATGCGTGTCTGNCACCTCGACACATGTCCGGTGGGCATTGCAACCCAGAATCCGGAACTCCGTGCACGATTTGCTGGCAAGCCCGAATTCGTCGTCAACTTNTTNGAATTCATTGCGGAGGAAGTGCGCGAGTTGATGGCANAACTTGGCTTNAGGACNATTGACGAAATGATCGGTCGNGTNGAGGCGCTCNACATTCGGCCCGCAGTTGACCACTGGAAAGCATCGGGTCTCGANATTTCTCCAATGCTGGTTCCCGGAGACAANCGTTACGAACAGACACTCCACTGCACGGTTGAACAAGATCATGGNCTTGATGAGGCGCTTGACCAGAGCCTCATCGAACAGGCACGTGGCGCNATCGACGACGCNATACCGGTCATCATCAATTCGCCCATCAGAAATGTGAACCGGACTGTCGGAACCTTGCTCGGTCACGAGATCACCAAGAAGTGGCATGACGACGGGCTGCCNGACGGCACGATCACCATNAACTTCACCGGTAGNGCTGGCCAAAGCCTCGGGGCGTTTGTGCCCAAGGGTGTAGACATCCGGCTCTCCGGTGATGCGAACGACTACGTCGGCAAAGGTCTTTCGGGTGGACGGCTCGTTATTCGTCCAGATGCATCTGCGCGGTTTGTTGCAGAAGACCAAGTCATTGCCGGCAACGTCATTGGTTATGGAGCGACTGGCGGGGAAATCTTCATTAGAGGAGTCGTTGGAGAACGCTTTTGCGTGAGGAACTCCGGTGCTACTGCGGTAGTGGAGGGTGTTGGTGATCACGGCTGCGAATACATGACCGGCGGAACGGTGGTCGTGCTCGGTGCCNTAGGACGAAACTTTGGTGCAGGGATGTCCGGANGCATTGCATACCTGTATGACCGCGACGGAGACGNTGATCGCTGCGTCAACNCAGAGATGGTTGCCATCGAGACACTNTCAGACACTGACCGAGANCAGTTGAAGGCCATTATTGAACGNCACCGAGACTTCACCGGCAGCCAAAGTGCCGAGCGCATGCTTGCGTCGTGGAGTGTTGAAGTGAGCAAATTCAGGAAGATCATGCCGACCGATTATCGCCGAGTGCTCGAAGTGCTTGAGATGGCCGAGCGCGAGGGTGTGAGCGAATCTGAAGCAATTGACCGTGTCATGGAGGCCGCCCGTGGGTGAAACAACAGGATTCCTGCAGTGGGAGCGGCAACTGCCCGAACGCCGACCGGTTCCAGTTCGACTTCGTGACTGGAAAGAGGTCTACGAAGAATTTCCGTCAGACGAGGTCCGTACTCAAGCCGGTCGATGCATGGATTGCGGAATCCCGTTCTGTAACAACGGCTGCCCGCTCGGCAATCTCATTCCTGATTGGAACGANCTTGTCTACCGTGATCATTGGCGCCAAGCCATCGAACGCCTCCACGCCACGAACAATTTCCCAGAATTTACCGGCCGGCTGTGCCCAGCTCCCTGCGAGTCAGCATGTGTGGTTGGGATCAATCAACCACCGGTCACTATCAAGCAGGTCGAGGTCGAGATCGTCGATCGAGCCTTCGATGAAGGGTGGATCACCCCGCAACGACCAACTGCGCTGACCGGGCGCCGCGTCGCCGTCATCGGCTCTGGGCCAGCAGGGCTCGCCGCCGCTCAGCAGCTCACCCGGGCCGGTCATAGTGTCACAGTGCTTGAACGCGCCGACCGAATAGGTGGTCTTCTGCGATACGGAATTCCTGAGTTCAAGATGGAGAAGCGACACATCGATCGTCGCATCGAACAGATGTCGGCCGAAGGAACAGAGTTCCGAACAGGTGCGATCGTTGGCGACAACATAGACATCGACGTTCTGAGAGCCTCAAACGATGCGGTGGTGCTCGCGTGTGGCGCAACTGCATGGCGGGACTTGCCGGTCCCTGGTCGCGAGCTTCGCAACATCTATCAGGCGATGGAATATCTGCCACATGCCAACCGTGTGCAACTTGGGGACATTGACACCTCGCCGATTGATGTCAATGGTGGGCATGTCGTCATTATCGGTGGTGGCGATACCGGCGCCGACTGCTTAGGAACGGCATTGCGGCAAGGTGCGGCTTCCGTCACCCAGCTCGAAATCATGCCTCGTCCGCCAGAAGATCGCAGTGATGGTAACCCTTGGCCGCAATACGCAATGATTTATCGAGTCTCTTCAGCCCACGAAGAGGGTGGAGAGCGCATGTACAGCGTAAATACTGAGCGCTTCATCGACGANGGAAGCGGCGCGGTCAAGGCTCTTGCNATTCATGAGGTTGAGTTCGTTGATGGTGCGTTCAAAAAGATTGAAGGCACTGATCGTGAATTGCCGGCAGATTATGTGTTTCTTGCGATGGGCTTCGTCGGCCCAGAAAAGGGGTCCTGGCTCGACACGCTTGGTGTTGATCTCGACGAACGAGGAAATGTCGCTCGAGACGAGAACTTCATGACATCTGTGCCTGGCGTGTTTGTCGCAGGTGACATGGGACGCGGGCAAAGCCTTATCGTGTGGGCCATTGCTGAAGGTCGCTCGGCGGCAGCAGGTGCTGACTCGTATTTGATGAGTCAGTCACGATTGCCTGTGCCNATCAAGCCTGGTGATCGTCCACTGNTGTAACGCNNTTTGNTGGCANNGTGCCATCGAGNTGAAGGGTGTCATCATCGAAGTCGCCAAAANGCGTACGCTNTTGGNATGTCNCCCCGCATCGTCATTGGCCTNACTGGCGTTCTCGTTNTCGCCATTCTTTCTGCTGGATGTGCGGGTGGAGCCGCCTCAAGCGCTGCGACCGTTGCCCCGATCCAGCCCACCTCATATGTGGTGAAGGACCTTGTCACAACGACAACCACGATCGCTCCGACGACAACAACAACGGTGCCAGGACAGATTTTGGAGCCCTATCTGCACACGATCGTCAAAAATGACAATCCTTCGTATCTGGCGGATCTTTACAACATCACCCTCGCTCAACTCAACGACGCAAACCGCTCTAATCCTGACTACTCGGCGTTTCCTATCGGAGGGATGGTGATCATTCCGGCGGGCGGTGTTATGCCGAACGCAGCACTCGTGTTGAATAACGTAAATACCTCAAGTGAGGAATCATCAGGGTGTTCGGTGATTGAGCACACCGTCGTGAGCGGCGATAACCCCACCGTTCTTGCGAATCAGTATTCAGTTTCACTTGAAGATCTTGCTAGAGCAAACGCAACAAATTCCACCTACTCAAATTTCTTGCTTGGTGGAACGATCGTGATTCCTGTTGGCGACTGCTGATAACAGCGAACGTTTATCTGGATCGTGGTCCAAGATTCGGCCACTCTCGATCAGGTCGGCTATTCCTTCCCGAAACCTCCCGGCGCCGTCTCTCGGTAAGCATCCATTTGCGTCGCCAACTTGCTGTTTCGGGACCGCTGAGCCGGTCTGCAGACCCGGTGGATGCATTTCGNGCAGCAGTCCAGTAATCNCTNACCGACTCTTCTGTGAGGCGNCCAACAGCTGACTCAATGCGAGCGTTATAACGACGAGTGTTTTCGNCTTCGTATGAAGTNAGCGGTGCNCCAAANATCACCCGGNTNCGGCCTGGTCGNGGCCGTTTCATACCTTTGCCNAAGATTGCACCGGTGCCCTCAATGTGAACCGGCACAACAGCNACCCCNGTTTTCGCNGAGAGATACGCNGCTCCACCTTTGAANGGTTGGGCCCAGCCATCCGGTGAGCGACCNCCCTCNGGGTAGATCAGCAGACTCCGTCCGTCATCGATGAGNTCCTTAAAGAGATCGGCAGATTGGCGTCCTGTTGCTTCNCGATCAATCGGAATTGCGTTCAACGCAAGCGCAGAAAACGTCGCCTTCCAGCGTTTGTCAAAGAAGTAATCGGCCGCTGCGGCAACGACGAGATCCTGTCGCCATGCCGGAGGGATTGCTCGAATCATGACAACGGTGTCGAGATGGCTGTGGTGGTCGGGCGCAAAAATAAGCGGCGGCGGCTCGTCAAGACGCGAAAGGTCAGCGAGGCGATCGCGACCGTGTACCTCGGGGCGGGCGATCACGGCAGTCATCAATTTCAATGGCCCAGCGATAAACGCTGATCGAGCAACCGATGCGAGAGGGCGGCGNGCCCAATCGGTTTCGAAGTTGCTGCCAAGAGTGTCAGGCTTTTCGGGAACCTCAATACCTCGGGGCACCGTTGGAGAGCGCCACGGGAAACCGTATTTCGCGAGGGGCTTCGCAACTGACCGAATGGTTTGCTCGGCCCGACTGGCGAACTGCTGTGCCCGTTTGGTGATGTGACGTTTTGAACGCATCAGAACTATTTCACGTCGGCAACGAGAACGGACGGTACGTGCAGGTGGGTAATTGAAGGGGAGCGGCCAACGACATCGCCTGCCAATTCGAGCGCATCGTCCATGGTCGATGCTGGGGTGAATCCCATACGTCGCACTGCTGTGGGGTCACCTCCAACGATGATGACTTTGCCGGCCCACTGCTGTCCGTGGGCACCCCAGTACCAGGCGTAGAACGGATGAACGCCGTGATACGCGTTACCGGTTCGGTAGAGGTGTCGATACCACTCGTCTTCGGCGTAACGCTTTTCCCATTTCTCTGACATGACAGCAGGATCGGTGGTGTCGGCGAGAACTTCATCAAAGAAGTCGATGTAGCTCGGGTGATGGACGGGATGGAAATCTTGATACGTCGGGTGGGTCATGATGATGACACCTCCCTCGCGAACGAGCGGTTTGTTGCGGTACATGTTGAACATGTAGCCCAGTCCCATACACATCACGAGAATCGGATTCATGATCGATTCAGGGTTGTACGGACTGATGAATGGCACGCCGAGAGTCAAAATGTCAGTTTGGCCTTCAACCTCGACGATGTGCTGGCGGTACACATCTTCAAGAGTCCGTTCATGGACGCTTTCGGTGAAGCCTGCGTAGACGCCGGTCATCGCATACGGCGCCTCAATTCCGTGAAAGATTTTCCGGGCGGCGCGTCGAGGCATACGGTCTAACGTTTTTGCAGTTGCGAGATAGGTCATTCGGTCGCGAGCTGTCCACTCCCATTCGCGTTTTGAGAGAAAATCAAATGGTGATGGAAATGCGTCGGTGTTGATGGTTGATTCGATTTGGAACACCTTTGGCCCGCTGTCACGTAGCACCTTTCCAAGGCGCCAAATTGAGTGATGAAGGGCGGAATGATGGCGATCCATCAAGCTACGGGTGTTCTGCAGAGATTCGGGGTTGTGGTGGTAGCTAAGGCATCGATACGAGGCCACCCCGGTGACGAGCGATTTCCAGCCACCATCCATCGCAACCTGATTGACGTTTGCGTAAACGACGAGATCTGATTCAGCGACCCTACGGTTGATCTCAAGAACTTCGCCGTGATCGGTTTCTCCGAGCACTGCGAGATTTTCTGGGTCCTCTGCATCGTGCTGATAGAGCGTTCCGTTGGGAGCGAATGCATCAAAGATTCGATCACCTAGCACGTGACGTAGCTCGTAGTCGTGCATGCGACGGTGGAGGCCAAGCGCCGCAATGATGTGGACATCGTCGACTCCCGCCTCTGCGGCTAGGTCGAGTACGGCTTCGATAANCCGTTGGCGCGAGTCGGGACGACGCATCTTTGGTAGCGACAGACTTGCGTCGTCGAAACATATGGTNAGCTTCATATCGGCGTGGAGAAGGGCTCGAAGCGGCTCCATATCGAGAGGATTCTCGAGAGCATCACGAATTGCTGATTGTGGGTCTTCGAGACCTGGGAACGACTCTGCGGGGTAAATCACTCGGCTGCGGTCAGCCGGAAGTCGCTCAAGACTGAACTTCTCCCCATGCCAAAACAGCATTGGCGGCGTTGAGCGATCAACGTCTAAGACAAATCCGGGACGTGGCATTAGTGGTCCTCTCGTAGATCGAAAGCGATTTTTACGGCGCCGCGCCGTCCAGCAGACGCGGCATGGGCGAGGGCTTCGACATGCTCGTCGAGGCGATAGGTGGCAGAGAGTAAGCGTTCGGCATCGATACGTGCGGCAAGGGCAAGTGCAAGATCGAAAGTCCGGACATCGGCTCCATCGATGTGTTCGGTGCCATATGTGTAGGCGCCGAGCAGAGCTACCTCGCGATGCCATAGGGGAGTTAGGTCGAGCTTGGTGTCTCCGGGCATACCGAGTACTACCGCTGCACCTCGGGGGCGAGTGATGTTGATCGACAATGCAATCGATGCGCTGTCGCCAACGGCATTGATTGTTGCGTGCGCTCCCGACGACAGGCTCNCTCCNATNCGGTGGGCGCCCGACATNCGNCGTACAGCNCGNGANAGTTCGTCGCNTGGAGCAACCACGTCAGCNCCAAGACCTTTTGCGAACCTCATNTGGTGGGGGTAACGAGCCCCAGCNATAATCCGNGCATTCGGCANNGCGCCGCGAACGGCAGCNATGGCACCCAATCCCATTGTGCCCGCNCCGANAACGGCAATGATNGGTGACTCGGTGTCGGNGAGATGGTGATTCGTGTGTTGCGTNGCAATGAGCGCNGCGTGAACAGAGCCGGCAAGGGGTTCAACCAGNACCGCCGTCTCATCTGACATGTCATCGGNTACCGGATGAAGTTGTGACTCGTGCGCCCAAAACCACGGTGCCCAGCCCCCTCCGGTTGAGCAGCAGAAGCCGGTTTGAATTCCGGGCTTCAGGTGTCCTCGAACGAGGTGGGCGTAGTCGTCTCCATCGGCGGGAGCTGCAGATTCCCATGGCGGTATAGAGCCACGAGCGGCATGTCCAAGAACAGGTTCGATGACAACACGCTGACCAGACTCAAGTTCCCCAACAATCTCATGCCCGGGAATCAACGGAAATGAAACGAAGTCTTCAAAGTAGGTGGAGGCATGGCCATCGATGAGTGCGAGATCTGAGCCGCAAATTCCGGCGAGCCGAGTGGTGACCTTCGACCAGCCGACACCGGCTGGTTCAGGGGGGTCATCAACATTTCGTAAATGAACTGGTGCAATCCGAGCCGAGGCTTTTGGGCTCGTGACAGAGAGTAGGCGAGCAGCACCGAATCGCCGAACATTATGTTGAACTTGCAGCGCTCTCACAGGAACTGCCTCCGTTGCTCGCGTTCGGATAGCAGCGGGCCAATCGGAAGAAGATTCCGGGGTCCTCCTTTTGCTTTTGACCAATGTTCAACCAGCCATCCTCGTTTTCTCGCAATCGAAGCGAGGCGGGTTTCGGGATTTACTGCGACAGGAAAACCGACCGCTTCGAAGAGGGGTAGGTCGGAAGAAGAATCTGCGTACGCCACGCATTCTTCGAGACGAAGATTCTCTGCATCGCAGTACTCAGCCAGGATTTGTGCACGTGCCTCGCCGGTGGGCGGCACGGTCGTCATCTCACCCGAGAGTGTGCCATCGGGCCGGACCGTCATCTCTGCTGCAACGATCTCATCAAAGAGGGGGCGCAAACCAGCGACGTTGAATGAAAGTGCGCCAGTGATAAGGACGGTGCGGTGGCCGGCAGCTCGGTGAGCTCTCACCCGCCGTATTCCCTCGGGGAAGCACTTTGAGATGATGAGTCCGGTGAGCATCGCCTCGACATCGGTGTCGATTTGTTCAACAGGTGCATCTGCATATCGGCGGTAGAAGTGGCGCAAAAAGTCGGTGCGGTCGCGCCGATCCATCCGGAGCAGGCCAGGCGCCTCGGCAAGAGTGCGAGCGACATATTTGAGCCGTTCGCGTCCGTCGAGACGACGTGTGGCGAGCCATGAGTAGCTTTCGACAACGTTCGACGCAATGAGGGTGTTCTCGAGGTCGAATGCGGCGACCTGACGTTTCGGGTCAAGCACCTGGCCGCGAAGGCGTGTCGTGCGATCTGCTGTCTTTACCTTGCCGGGAGTGCTCTTCACTCGGGCGTGTTCGATAATCGACGGCAGGTGAATTTCGTGGACGTAGTGAGTCCAATCGATCACTCGTGGGTCGAAACAGAATGCCTCGCGATCGGTATCAGGCATCCCATCCCATAGTTGCATGAGGTTGTCGACCTGATAGATCGCTTCGCATTCGGTGTATAAGCCGTAGAGCTCTACGTATTCAAGGGCTCGCTCGACTTCCAGACGCCGGGTCTCCAAGGTGGCAGCGAACTCGGCTTGGCGCCCGCGAAGCGGCAACATTTGCATCGTGTGTTCGGCACGTTCGATAGCAGTTTTTGCTCGAGATAGCTGGGTCTGTACCTTGCCGCGGCCAGGGAATCGCCATTCAGGAACAACGATTGGTTGTCCATCATTGTCATAAAGCGGATTCTCGGTGAACCAACTGCTCACGTGATTGACAAGAGTTCGGTATTTCAGCGGATTGATTCCACCGGAGGCAACCTGTGTTATGGCCGGCGCGTCATCTGGGCCCGCTGCAGCAACTGCAATGATGGCTGCAACCACGATGTCAACCGGTATGACGTCGATGGTGCCTTCTGGAACGCCAGGGAATTCTTTGAGAAGCCCTCGTGCGTAGCTGATGATGACCGGTTCCGCCATTCGAAAGCCGCGAATCCAACCGGGACGGGGTTCTGCCCATGCGGACTCGATAATTGATGGACGCACAATAGAGACAGGAACATTTCCTTTTGACTCGGTAAGCGCTTGTTCGCCCAAGGCCTTTGTGAACGCATACGCGTCAGGCCAACCGACCGAGGCCGCACGCGAACGGCCCGCGCCGACCAACTGATCTCGCACCCAACGTTCGCGCAGCTGTTCTGTTTTTGCAGCAAGAGCGGGAGCGCCAGCCGCGCCAAGTTCGCTGCGAGCTCGTTTACGAAACTCGCTGAGGCGTTCGGGCTGGCGTGATGAGGCTTCGGTATCACCTTTGAGCCGTCGGGCAGATTCGACTTCGTCTTTCCACTCAAGTCCGATGGCGAATGGCCCCTGTGAAACAAGTTCTTCGGGTGCTGTTCCTCGACGGTTACCCGCCACGTAACAGGTTGAGACCGCAACGAGGTGGGGAGTGATGCCCAAGTCATTGCACAACTGCGCGATGCGGACGGGGCCAAGGAGATTGATCTCAACTGCTTGGTCTAGCGGAGAGTCGAACGAGACTGTTGCTGCTGAGTGAATGATGGTGTCGGCGGTGGAAAAGATCATTCGATCTTCAGCAGAGAGGCCAAGTCCATCGGCGCTGACATCACCGGCGATCGTGGTAATTCTTCGCGCGCACATGTCATCAAACGACTCGTCAGAGGTGGCGTGGTCTTCCCGCAGGCGGTCGAAAGCATCGTTAGCAAGAATTTCTCTCGTCGTTCTGCGAGCGGCAGGGGTGCGGCGGCCATCTCGAACGAGGAGGATGAGTTCGCAATCCGGTATGCCGCGTAGAAGACGTTCAACGAGAGCAGTGCCGACAAAGCCCGTTGAACCGGTAATCGCAATGCGCCGTTTGGAGAGTGACTGTGCAATCACATCTATAGTTCTATCACGTCTCTACCATTTGGTAGACAAATCTGGTACAACTTTTGTGTGGTCAATGGGTCAACCCGAATACGAATCCTCGACACAGCACTCGATCTATTCGGTACGCGTGGGGTCGGAACTGTCTCACTCGATGACATTGCCGACGCGGTCGGTATTCGTAAACAGACTGTCCTCTACTGGTTTAAGTCTCGAAGCGGACTCATCGATGCGGTGCTCGACCACGCGGCTGACGAATTGCTGGTGGTGGTTGAGGCCGCTATTCGGTCACAAGGTGATGAACCACTTGATCGAGTCGATGCTGTTGTTTGCGCGGTGTTCCGGCCGGTCGTGCGTCGGCCAGCACTTCTCGGCCTGATCCGTGAAGTCACGCGACTCGATGAAAGCCACATCAACCATTTGCGTGGCCGTTTGTCAGCTGTGGTGGACCGGTGCGTGTCCTACCTCAGATCCGAAATGGAGAAGGGGCGACTTAGAACATGTGACCCAATGGTCTTAGCGGGTCTGTTGTACTCGACGGTGTCGGGTACCGGTACTGAACCGATCGTGCTTGAAACGTTCGGATGGGAGCCAAATGCTGCGGGTCTTCGACAGGTTCGACGCGAGTTGCGCAGCTTCGTGCGAGCGGCACTTCAGCCGAACTGAGGTTGAACACCGGGCTAGCGCGCGGTGTTCCGAACTCTTGACGAGTGGCGCTCCACGGCGAGGTCAACAAGGTTGTTGATGAGGGTTGCGTACGTCATGCCACTTGCGGTGACCATCTTCGGGTACATCGAAATCGGAGTGAACCCTGGCATCGTGTTCAACTCGTTAAACAAAACCCCNCGCCCGTGNTCNTCGAAGAAAAAGTCNCACCGAGCGAGGCCTGAACAGCCAAGAGCGGANAACACGCGAACTGCGAGATCGGTNACTTCNGTAGCGACGTCATCTGGCAACNGNGCGGGAATCTCGCANGTNGAGATTCCGTCAAGGTACTTATCTGANTACGAGTAGAAACTGTCAGCCGGAATNACCTCTCCCGGCGGAAATGCGATNGGAGACTCATTGCCGAGCACGGCNACNTCNATTTCTCGTCCGTNAATTCCNTCNTCCACGAGGANAGAAGAGTCGAACGTNAACGCGAGTTCGACTGCNGNGGCAAGATCNTGAGGGCCTTCNACACGCGAGACACCAACCGATGAACCCATGTTTGCTGGCTTNACAAAACACGGGTAACCCAATTCGTGTTCGACACGTTGGGCAATTGATGCCATCTCTTTCAGATCTGCACTGCTCAACGTGAAGTAGCGCGGAATCGGAATACCGGCTGACGCAGCGACAGTCTTCGCCATCGACTTATCCATCGCAAGCGCAGATCCGAGCACGCCGGAGCCGACATACGCCACATCGAGCACCTCGAGCAGACCTTGAATCGTGCCATCTTCGCCGAGTGGGCCGTGCAATAACGGAACCACGACAATCTGCTCGGACGATGATGCGGAAAGCTCGGCAACGAGGTCAAACGGGTTGACAGGCATGCCCTCAGTTGAAAGGCTTCCGTTGTCGGCGAGGTCGTGATTCGCTTCTGCAAATGGGTCGCTGACGTGCTTCCATTGCCCCTCTTTGGTGATGCCAATGACTGTGACGTCGTGAAGCGATCGANCAATGGCAGCGGCCACGTGCCATGCGGTCGCGCAACTGACATCGTGTTCAGCCGAACGCCCACCAAAGACGAGGACAAGGTGGGTGCGAAGTTTGGCCACGACCTTCACGGTACTGTCCCTAGTTGTGCAGTTGAGGGCATCAGAAGTTGCGTCAGCAATCGGAGGTCGCCTTATCGGTGATGACGTGTTGATTGCTGGCGTTCATTTCGACTCGCGAGCGGACATTCGACACTGTTTGTTCGTCGCAATTCGTGCCGACCGGAACGGTCACGATTTCGTGCCAGACGCGTTCGATCGGGGTGCGAATTGCGCGTTGGTTTCTGAAGATGTTGACGATGTGGCGGGTTCACTCATCATTGTTGATGACACGATGCGGGCGTTCTCTGATCTCGCGGTGCACGTCCGCTCACAGCAGTTATCGGATGTTGCCGTAGTTGGAGTGACGGGCAGTGTGGGTAAGACCTCAACAAAGAATTTTATCGCTGGAGCACTGAGTTCGACTGCGGTATGGGCAAGCCCAAAGAGTTTCAACAACGAACAGGGAGTTCCCTACACGCTCATCAACACTCCCAGCGGCACCCGCACGGTGGTGGTCGAAATGGGAATGCGTGGATTCGGCGAGATCACGCATTTGTGCGATGTGGCCTTGCCAAACATTGGAGTTGTCACCCGCGTAGGGCAGGCACACACCGCCCGCCTTGGTGGAATCGAAGGGGTCGCTAGGGCCAAGGCGGAACTTGTTGCGTCGCTTCCAACCTCGGGCACCGCAGTGTTGAACGCCGACGATGAACGCGTGCTCGCAATGTCGGCAATCGCTCCGGGTGCAGTAGTGACCTACGGTCAGCACGGCGACGTCACTCCTACTGAAGTTCAGTTTGATGCATTTGGTCGAGCGCGTTTTCGTTTTGATTCTCCGTGGGGCTCAGCCCAGGTTGCGCTACAGGTGGCGGGGGAACACATGATGAGCAATGCACTCGCTGCGATAGCGGTCGGAGGTGTTCTGAAGGTTTCCTTGGAGGAGATGGTGGTCGGCCTTGAGGCCGTTGACTCGGAGGATCATCGGATGGTGGTCCACGATTTGGCATCAGGTTCACTCCTTATCGATGACTGCTACAACGCAAACCCGACTTCAGTTGTTGCCGCATTGCGAACGTTGGCCGACCTAGATGTGAGCCGGCGAATCGCAGTACTGGGAGAGATGGCAGAGGTCGACGAACCGGTTGCCGCTCATCGGTCGGTTGCCGATACCGCGTCTCACTTGGGGATCAAGGTCATTCCGATCATGACCGACTTATACGGCGGGGAGAGATCAGATGTGCTGCCCGCTTTCGTCATGGAGATGCTCGCCACAGGAGATACAGCGGTGTTAGTTAAGGGAAGTCGGGTTGCCGGTCTTGAACGGATCGTCGAAGAGATCCTTCACGGTTAATGAAGACGGCTTGGGCCAGTCTCTGGAATTGAGGTTGGTTCGCCGTCTAAGAAATCATCCTCGTCCAGTTTGCCCAGATCAGAGACCACCCCATTCACTGCCGCAGCGATCGCGCCCACGGCAAGCACCCATCTCGCTCCAACTGCATCCATGATCGGTCCAGCGAGGAGATTGCCGATCGGGATTGAGCCCCCAAATGACATAAACCACAGCGGCATGATGGATGCCCGCTCAGCATCAGTGAGGTTGTGTTGTAGTTCGGTCATCATGGCGGTCGCAAGAAGGAAATAGACGACACCGAGTACGAACGAAACTGGTAGGGCAACAGAAAAGTTTCTGGTGATGGCAAATAGAAATAGAAAGAGCGCAAAGAGCCTAAAACTCCACCTGATGAGAATGTGTCGCGACACTTCTGAAAACACGGTGCCAACCGATAATGCCCCGAGAAACGCTCCAAGCCCCCAGGTGATGTAGAGCACCTTGTATGCGCCGCTGTCTGCAGCAAGCCCGAGGTTGAGACGCGTGACCGAAGGAAACAAGCCGATGTACGGCAGGCTGATAACGGAGAAACAGAACATTGAGCTGAGGAGGACCAGCAGCACTTTGCGGCGTCGAGCAAGACCAACTCCGGCCGTCAACGCCCGCCAACCTTTCGCCTTGTTCATGCCGTTAATCGATGGCAGATGATTCTTGGCAAGAGGAACCATGACGAAGCAATAGGTGGCGGCATTGATGAGGAAGAGTTGCCAAAGATCCAGCCCGATCCATCCGAGGAATGCAGCGAGCGCAGGCCCGGCGACGCGGCTTCCATTGATCATCGCAGAGTTGAGACTCACCGCCCCACCGATGTCGGCTCGCGGTACGAGGGAAGGCAAGCTGGCGTTAAACGCCGGNGCTTGCACGGTGTTGGCGATACCAATACCAAGCTGAATGGCGAAGATCGTCCAGATTGGAGCGCTCCAGCGAGCAAGTCCACCCAAGACAACCGAGAGCACCATCATTGAGGCTTGCATTGCAAGAATCAAACGCGTTCGGTCGACCCGATCTGCGAGAACACCTGCGGGTACCGAGCCAAAGAGCATGGGGCCGAGTTGAGCGAAAATGAGCAGGCCGACGAACGCGGCCGACCCGGTACGAACGTCAAGGTAGGCGGGCAGCATGAAGTTCTGCATCCATGTGCCGACGTTCGATAAGGACGCGCCGATGAACAGCACACGAAAGTGACGGTGCTGAAGCGCAGACCGGGCGGTGCCTGTGCGACGTGGGGTACTGGTGGGGCTGGACATGGAGGGCGAAGCAAACCTAACTGCTTGCGGCACCGATATAACGCTTCNCCTGCGAGAACGCAGATGATGCAACGAGGTCGAGGAGTTGGTACTACGAAAGGTACTACGAAAGGATGTCGACGTAGGTCTGCAACATTGACGTGGGGCCAGACAGCAGAAGCGTTGTTAGTACCGTCTCCTCCCATCGGGAGAGCTCTTCCTTGATCTTTTCGGGAGGACCGACAAGGGCGACGTCTTCCACCATCTTCAACGGGATTGCGGCAGCCGCCTCTTGCTTCTTCCCCTCGAGATACAGGTCTTGCACCTTAAGTGCGACATCTTCGTATCCCATTCGAGCGAATACGTCGAAGTGGAAGTTTGCGCCTTTTGCTCCCATGCCGCCGGCATACAGGGCGAGCATTGGGCGGATCATGTCAGCGCAGGCTTCGATGTCATCTCCGGGTATCACGGTGACTGGAGCGATCACCTCGAAATCGTCAGCCTTTTCTGGATTCCCTGACCTCGCAAAACCNTCTTGCAAGCATGTCGAGTAAAAGTCATTCTCAGAAGGCGAGAAGAATAAGGGAAGCCATCCGTCGCAAATTTCTGCTGAGAGTGCAACGTTCTTCGGTCCCTCGGCTCCGAGATAGATCGGAATGTCGTTTCTAAACGGATGGACCGTCGACTTGAGAGGTTTTCCGAGACCGCTCGAGCCCTCACCGTCATAGGGCAACCGATATTGGTTACCTGCGTGGGTGACGGATTTGTCGCGTCGCAAGATTGAACGAACGATAGACACGTATTCACGAGTTCGCTCGAGTGGCCGGTGGTAACGCTCGCCGTACCACCCTTCAACAACCTGTGGTCCTGAGACACCGAGACCGAGAATGAATCGGCCTTGCGAAAGGTGATCAATGGTCATCGCTGCCATCGCAGTAGCCGATGGCGTTCGAGCCGACATCTGAATGATGCCGGTACCAAGTTTGATTCGAGATGTTGAAGCACCCCACCAGGCGAGGGGCGTCAGCGCATCTGACCCATACGCCTCAGCCGTCCAGACCGATTCGAACCCAAGTCGCTCAGCTTCGATCACGCTGTTCAACGCATCTCGGGGAGGGCCTGACGACCAATAACCAATGCTGTATCCAAGTTGTAACGCCATGCCGACACTGTAGGTCGGAGGCAGAATTCGATGAGAGGTCGAGACCTCAGCGCCGCTACGTGAGAGATTGTGCGACGGTCTCATTCACCACTTGTCCTGCCTGCACATTCAATCCTTCCGCCAGATGGGCGTCGGTGTCGATTACCGCTTCGCCGTGCTGGGCGAGTTTGCTGATGTGTGGCAAGGTTGCGTTGGTGAGCGCCAGGGTTGAGGTGCGAGGTACCGCACCCGGCATGTTGCCAACGGCATAGTGCACAACTCCGTGTACTTCTGTTGTTGGCTGTGCATGGCTCGTTTCGGTCGATGTGGCGATGCAGCCACCTTGGTCGATTGCGACATCGACGATGACAGATCCTGCTCGCATTGTTTTCACCATGTCTTCGGTGACGACAACTGGCGCCTTATCGCCGGCTACGAGAACGGCGCCAATGACGAGGTCCGCATCGGCGACACTTCGCGCGACCGTTGAACGGTTTGATGCAAGATGGATAAGGCGGCCGAATGAATGTTCATCGATCCAGCGAAGTCGATCGAGCGAGGCATCGATGACTGTCACTTGGGCCCCGAGGCCAAGTGCCATTGTTGCTGAGGCCCAGCCGACGTTTCCTCCGCCGATGATGACGACTGATGCAGGAGCGACTCCAGGTGAGCCTCCAAGTAGCACGCCGGCCCCACCCAAATGCGCGGAGAGATGATGGGCGCCCATCTGAGTGGCAAGTTTGCCAGCGATCTCGCTCATCGGGGCGAGGAGTGGTAGCCCGCCATGGCGGTCGGTGACAGTCTCATACGCAAATGCAGTGCAGCCAGAACTGACCAGTGCTTCCGCCACAGCCGGATACGCGGCGAGATGGAGGTACGTGAAGAGTGTGAGGTCGTTTCGCAACTGCGGAAATTCTGATGTTTGTGGCTCTTTCACCTTGACGACAAGGTCAGCTTCCCACGCCTCATTTGGTGTTGGGACGATTGATGCTCCTGCTGCTTCGTACATCTCATCGGTGAAGCCCGCTCCGATTCCGGCACCGTGCTCAACGCGGACCTCGCAGCCAACGCCGACGAGCTCAGCTGCACCATCTGGAGTGAGGGCGACTCGTCGTTCATCTCCCTTTATTTCCCTCGGAATGCCAACGGTGGAGAGTGCGGGATTTACGGTTGCGGACATGTCGGTAGTTTGACTGAATTTCTGGAATGAATCCGGGCGAAGAACAACTTGTTCACGCGTAAACTCACCGATTATGAGTGCAATAGACGAATTTGACGCTCGAATCCTTCGCCAGTTAGAAATGAGCGGCCGAATGTCGTGGGCTGAGCTTTCGAGCGAAGTTCACCTGTCGCCAACCGCCGTTGCCGACAGAGTTCGGAGAATGGAGCGTGAAGGTATCATCCGCAGGTACCGGGCCGACGTTGACCCTGCTGCGTATGGGCGCACGACAAGAGCGGTCATTGAAGTTGGGTTAATCGCCGGAGCACACGCGGAAGAATTTGAAGAGCGGTTGCGCACCCGGGCCGAAATTGCCTTTGCCGCCTATGTCACCGGGTCTTCCGATTACTCATTGCAATGCGATTGCGAGGGGTCAGACGGACTCGACGCCCTCGTTCGGTGGCTGAGAGCTGACCCAGCGGTCGCGCGAACTGAGACGAGGTTCATTCTCAGAGTGGTACGCGAGGGTGCGGATAAGTGCTAGACCTCGGGTATGTCAAATGAGCAGTCGTTAGTAAGAAACTTCATTGACGGTGAGTGGTGCGATGCGGTTGATGGCGGCCGAAGTAATCTGATCGCCCCCACCACAGGAGAGGTCTATGGAGAAGCGGTCGTGTCAACCGAGGCTGACGTCGACCGGGCGATGACTGCAGCGAGTGCGGCGTTTGATGGTTGGAAGCGAACGACGCCCGCACAGAGATCTCTTGCGCTACTGAAATTCGCCGATGCTGTCGAGGCAGCGGGCGACGATCTCATGATTGCTGAATCAAATAATTGCGGTAAACCCTACGACCTGCACCGTGAAGAAGAGGTCGGTCCAATGGTCGACCAGCTTCGATTCTTCGCTGGAGCCGCTCGTCATCTTGAGGGCAAAGCGTCAGGCGAGTACATGGATGACATGACGTCCATGATCCGGCGCGAGCCAGTAGGCGTTTGTGCCCAGGTCGCTCCGTGGAACTATCCGATGATGATGGCGATGTGGAAACTCGCACCGGCGATCGCAGCGGGAAACACGATTGTGCTGAAACCGAGCGACACCACTCCAGTGACGACGGCCATGCTCGCAGAGCTCGCCGCCGAGCACCTTCCACCCGGTGTCTTCAACGTGGTCTGCGGTGATCGCGATACCGGCCGAGCAATGGTCGCTCACTCGACGCCATCGATGGTCTCAGTGACCGGGTCGGTGAGGGCGGGAACTGAGGTCGCTCAAGCCGCCTCATCTGATTTGAAGCGCGTGCACCTCGAGCTCGGTGGGAAGGCGCCGGTCATTGTGTTCGACGACGCCGATATCCCCGCTGCTGCTGAAGCGATCGCAGTTGCGGGATACTTCAATTCAGGTCAAGACTGTACGGCCGCAACGAGGGTGCTCGTTCATTCCTCAATCCGTCAGGATTTTGTTGATGCCTTGAGCGCTCAGGCGCACGAGGCAAAGGTTGGCACGCCTTTTGAAGCGGATGTTCTGTGCGGGCCCTTAAACAACAGCAACCAGCTTTCGCATGTACTCGGATTTCTTGATCGTGTTCCTTCTCACGCCTCGGTCACCGCCGGTGGTGAGCAGGTCGGATCAAGTGGCTACTTCGTCGCGCCAACGGTCATCGCTGGTCTCCAACAAGATGATGAGATGAGCCAACGAGAGGTCTTCGGCCCGGTGATCACCGTGCAAGACTTCTCAGACGAAAGTGAAGCGCTGGGCTACGCAAACGGCGTTGAGTACGGGCTTGCCTCAAGCGTGTGGACCGTCGATGTTGCCCGAGCAATGCGATGTGCCCGAGACCTTGATTTTGGTTGCGTCTGGGTGAACACCCACATCCCGATCGTTGCTGAGATGCCGCACGGCGGGTACAAGAAATCGGGTTACGGAAAAGATTTGTCTGCGTACGCGCTTGAGGACTACACCCGTATCAAGCATGTGATGGTCAACATCGCCGAGTAATTCACTCTCACCCCCTCACCTACATGAACTTTCAACGAGATCCGCATGACGTCTTGGGGGTTCGCCGAGGCGCGAGCCGAGTCGAAATTAGAGCGGCCTACCGGCGACTCGCCCGCAAAGTGCACCCCGATGTCGACGACGGTCGGCATAGCGACGAGATGGCGGCGCTGAACGAGGCCTATCGAACGCTCACCAGTGAGCCCCAACGAGTGCAGGGGGCCACGCAGGCTCGCCGGCACGCCGATCACACGGCGCCGACGCCTCCTCTAACCGTGATCTCGAGGCCGGTCTCGTTTCCGTGGCGGGGCGTTGCCATCACCTCTGCGGTTGGTGCAGCGGCAATTGTGGTGCTGTCGCTCTTCGCAGGTCCCGAGGTTGACTCGCCACCTGATGGTGTCATCCAATCGGGCTCATGTGTCGTGATTAATGAAGCGTTGTTTGCTGTTGAGGTGCCGTGTGATCAGGCTGATAGCGAAGTTGTCAAGCAACTGGTTCCGCTCGATGCCGTGTGCGCCGATGGTGCACCAGGATTCCTTGATCAACTCGGTATGGGTCGAGTGTGTCTCGAGTAGTTGGTGGTGCGGTGATTGCGGTGGCGGTCGCAGTGATCGTTTCATTCGCAGTGATCGGCTCCTCGCAGCGTGACGTCACGATCCAAGATCTCGCCGCTGGCGACTGCTTCTTTCTGCCCGAAGATGACATCGGCTTGTCGATCACGTCCTTTTCGCTTGCCGAATGCGACGACGCTCTGAAGAGGGCGTCGAGCGGTGGGGGAGTCGCAGCCTATGTGTTGAAGGTTGGAACTCTTGATGAGTCGTCGTCGCAATTTCCAACAGCCGAGGATCTTCTGCAAATGGTTGACGAACGGTGTGATGAATTTGCGTTGACGGTGCCAGCGATCTTGCCGTTAGTGCCAGACGAGACCGCGTGGAATGTTGCTAGCGGTCCATACGCATGTCTCTCCGTATCGACAGGCTGACGTGAGTTCTCGACACGAGTGGCTGGTAGCCTCGCCGGTGCTGAGGGCGATTAGCTCAGTTGGAAGAGCGCCACGTTCACACCGTGGAGGTCATGGGATCGAGGCCCGTATCGCCCACTCATCGAGGAAGTGTTCTCCTCATTGCGCTGAATCGCCTACCCTACGGAGGTGGCCTCATGCGATCGTCCGGGATGTTCTCAGCCCATGGCGCTGAGTTACGGGTTTGATCCTGTTGGGGCCGTGGTGTGGCTTGACGTGCCGTCCAACTCATCATCAACTGGTCTTTGTCTGCAACATGCCGACCGGCTAACCGCTCCCAGGGGTTGGACGATTGATGACCGCCGAGATCCCACGCTGAGGTTGTTTCGACCTGGGCCTGTCGGTGACCGTGCAGAGAAGCCGTTGCGGCGCCGACGCAGAACATCGAAGGCGACGGCGCCACAGACATCATTATTTGAGGCCGACTCGCCGAGCGTCTCCCGAGATGAACACCCGGTAGATGAAAGTGACGCACAACCAAACGAGAGCCCGCAACGACTCTCTCCATTGCTGTCTCGGGCCTTCCGAGGCACACCCCTCTTACACGACTGACCCCGGCAATGGCATTCACCGTTTCTCGCACAGTTGAGTTTGCCGCATCGATGGAGGCTGTTCGCCCACTGCTGCGAGACCTTTCGACGTATCCGAAATGGGTGCCGATCGTTTCGTCGGTGCGACAAGATGGGGAACAGCACTGGATTGTTGAACTCAGGGTGTCGATCGGGCCGTTCGCACGCTCAAAGCAACTTCGAATGGAGCGTTCGGTCGACAATGATGAACACATCATGTTCACGCGAAATGAGTCTGACGGTCGAAAACATGCACATTGGGAATTGCGTTTTGACATGAGTGACGTGGGTTCGCAGACCTCGGTCACTGCTGTTCTCGAGTATCAGGGAACGATGTGGACTCCGGGTCCAGTTGAAGAGGCTCTCCACAACGGCCTTGATGCTGCGGTTGAGCAACTTAGAGAATTACTTCAGCAGACGCATTGACCTCGCCGAGGTGCTCAAGCGCCGTGGGCTGCAGTGGCCCTCAATCGGCCTTCTTTAGTGGCGGTCACGGAGAGATTCACTCCAAAGGTCTCAGACATCGTCGAACTCGTCATTCCTGACGACATTGAGCCTCTAAAGACTGTGGCTCCATCGCGAAGGCACAACAGGTGAGTTATCCCTTGGGGGACCTCCTCAAGGTGGTGGGTGACAAGCACCAAAGCGCCGATCGAACCGTCTCGGGTGAGGCTGCCAAGTGCATTGATGAGGTCCTCTCGGGCGACGAGGTCAAGGCCGGCAAAAGGTTCGTCAAGAATGATGAGCGCTGGATTATCCATGAGTGTTCGGGCCAACAACACACGCTGACGTTCGCCCGATGAGAGAGTGCCAAAGGTCTGGTGAGAAAGGTGAGCGATGCCCAGCCGATTGAGTTGTTCATGGGCCATTGCGACATCGTCCTCTGAATATTGATGCCACCATGGCTCGAGTGCCGCATATAACGCCGTCACAACCACGTCGATTGCTCGCAGATCGGGTCGAAGTTGATCGGTGAGTCCCTGGGCGGCGAATCCAATTCGTCGTCGCATCGCTCGAACGTCCATTCGACCGAGACGCTCCCCGAGCACGTCAATTGCGCCCGCTGATGGATGCTCTCGCAACGCCATCATCCTCAGCAGCGTCGACTTGCCGCTGCCGTTTCCACCAACCACAAGCCAACGCTCCCCGGAACCGATCTCGAGGTTGATGTCGGTGAGAATGTCTCGCTTGCCTCGCGAAAACCCCACATGGCTCAGTTTCACCAAGGGGTCACTCACGTCTGCGTGCCACCTTTCGTAATCGTCACCGGCGTAATTGCAGCAAGTTGCCCGCATGCGGCATCAATGTCATTGCCTCGATTTCGACGGATGGTGGCCTCCACTCCACGACGAGTGAGCACCTGTTGAAATTTCTCGATCTGTGTGCGCCGGGAACCCTGATACTCGTAGCCAGCGGTTCGATTCAACGGAATGAGATTGACATGCGCAATCGGACGGAGTCGACGGCAAAGTTCAGCAAGCGCCTCAGCCTCNTCAANCGAGTCGTTGACGNCNTCGATCATNGCCCACTCGAAACTCATTCGNCGCTTTCGTTGCGATACGTAGTGTGAGCATGCGTCAAGAAGCTCATCGATGGGGTAGCGGCGATTCATCGGAATCAAGGTGTTGCGGAGATCATCATGGGCGGCGTGCAAGCTCACGGCGAGAGTTACCGGCAAAGGACGGTCGGCAAGCCGCCGGATTCCAGGAACGAGGCCAACCGTCGACACGGTGAGATGGCGAGCGGAAAGGCCNAACTCATNNTGCACTGCTGTCATCGCAGGCCAGAGNGCATCTTCATTAGCGAGGGGTTCACCCATGCCCATCACCACCACGTTTGAAAGCCGGCGGCCTTGTTGTTGGGCTGCATACTTCGCGCGTGCGACTTGTTCGACGAGTTCTGCGGAGGTGAGATGTCGGTTGAAACCCTGTTGGCCNGTTGCGCAAAAGGTGCACCCCATTGCGCATCCCGCTTGTGATGAAATGCAGACCGTCGCTCGATCTGGGTACAGCATGAGCACTGACTCGATACGAGCGCCNCCGTCCACCTCGTACAGGAACTTTGTTGTGAGCCCATCATCGGCCTCACTGGCATGAAGTTCGGTAAGTGATGATGGGAGTTCCTCTTCAAGGGTGGCTCGCAATGTTGTCGGCAAGGTTGTCCACGTTGACGACGGACCACAGTCGCCGTAAAGGGCTTTCCACACCTGGTCGACGCGATATGAGGGCTCGCCGTCGAGAAGGTTCGCGAGTGACTTCTTGTCGACTCCATATCTGGGTTGCGAAGTGCTCATGCGAACGTTGGTCCCAACCAACGGTAGGCACGATCAGTGTGGTGAACCTCCATGCCGATCGATTCGTAGAGGGCCATCGCCGCCGTATTGTCGGCATCGACGTACAACATCCCAATAGAGATCCCTGCGCGGGCGAGGTGACTAAATCCGGCCATCACCATCTGTTTGCCCAAACCGAGACCGACCTGAGAGGGGTCGACGGCGATTGCGTAGATTTCACCGAGTTCGGGTTCATGTAAGTCAGGTTCATGTCGCTTGGTCCAGCAAAACCCGGCGATGCCCCCAGACACGGGGTGAAGGCGGAGGTCATCGGCAAGAAACCACGGCGCTTTCACGCGACGCTCCAATTGCTCATGCGTCCAGCCGCCTTGCTCTTCGTGGTCGGCGAATGCGGCGTTGTTTACCGAGAGCCACTCATGCTCATCGCTGCCGACGATGAAGCCGCGGGTTTCCGCCGCACCATCGTGAAAGCGCGCTGCGTTCTCGGTGGTTAACGAAATCCGCATTTGATGTAGTCGTCGATACTCGACGAATCCGAGAGCGGAGGCAAGGTGCTCCACCCACGGATCATGGGCTCGTGCCCACCACGTGATGCGAGCCGGGTTCTCCGTCTGCAAGAGGTCGGTAACGCCGCTCACCACAAGCTGAATGATGTCGCGCGCCGGGGCGAGAGAATGGTTGTGCTGGCACACAACCTCTAATGTCCACCCCTCATTGGTCCTGCTTGCGATGGCAACGGCAGCCAGCACGCTGCCGACCTCTGCCATAGCGACTACAGGTGGGTGCGAAGAGGTCTCATCGAGCACATCTAAGCGCAACTGATCAGAGAGAATTCTGTGTCCATGATGACGTTCAACTTCATCACAGAAGTGAAGGAGCGCAGGGCGTATCTCCGCTTCGACTGGCCCGGCAAAGGCAAGTGAGGGGACGGGCGGTTGCGTCACCCGCCCGAGGCTACTCGTTCAGACGAGAGCGCTAGCGGGTTGCGCGCTCGGCTCGGGAGATCGCACGCTCGGCGCTTCGAAGGAGGCGCTCAGATTCGTAGAGGGGTGAAAGGATGTCCTCACGTTCGCTCGAGCGGAGTGGTGTGATGAGGCCTTCGACGCGATCACGGCAACGTGCCAAGTGCTCTTCCAGGGCCGATAGTTCAGCACTAAACGCCACGAGGTCGATTTCCACGCTTGAAACCGTATTCGAAAACCATGAGAAAAGTTGTTCTCAGAGTTGCATTCGGTGATGAGTCGATGTCAGTAGCCTGATGGCGTGCCTGAGTTACGACCAGAAATCGCAGCGATGCCTGGATATCACTCGCCGCAGGTCAATGTTCCCATTCGGCTCAATACCAATGAGTCGCCCTTTCCACCTCCAGAAGCGTTCGTCTCAGAGTTCACCGAAGCCATTCAGGACGTTTCGTTGAACAGGTACCCTGACCGTACAGCGTCACGCTTACGCGATCGCCTCGCTGCGTATCACGGTGTTCAACCAAAGCAACTCTTTGTTGCGAACGGTTCAAATGAAGTGCTCCAGACCATCCTGCTCGCCTACGCCGGTCCGGGACGTCGTGTGGTCGTCTTTGAGCCCGGATACCAGATGCATGTTCAGATCGCAAGGATTTTGGGTTCTGAGGTCATCGCGATTGAACGCAATGAAGACTTCACTCTCGACAGCGCTGACGTACGGGAGGTGCTGAGAGAGGTTCAACCTCATGTCGTGTTTCTTTCTTCGCCAAACAACCCGACTGGTCAGTGCGATGACGAATCGATGATTGACATCATTGGCGAAGCCACTGACGCAATGCTCGTCGTCGACGAGGCATATGCAGAATTTTCTTCGTGGTCAGCCATCGATCGCGCCTTAAATTCTGACCGAATTGTGGTCTCCCGGACATTTTCAAAAACGTGGAGTCTTGCCGCCTTGCGACTTGGTTACCTCATTGGATCTTCCGATGTCATCGACCATCTCTGGACTGCTGTGCTTCCGTATCACCTTGATTCGGTGAAACAGATCGCTGGTGAACTCGCACTCAAGTTCACTGATGACATGAACGAGCGGGTATCCCTTATCGTTTCAGAGCGCGAGCGAGTCCAAACAGCATTGATTGAGCTTGATGTCGACGTGAGTCCAAGCAGTGCAAATTTTGTCTTGTTCAAGACCCGGCGAGACGCGGACTTCATGTGGAGCGCTCTGCTCGACCATGGCGTGCTTGTTCGAAACTGTTCCTCGTGGCCCCGACTCGAGGGATGGCTCCGTTTGACAATTGGTACCGAAGACGAGAACAACGCGTTTCTTGCAGGTTTGCAATTAGCGCTAGAGACGGAATGATGTAGTCATGTCTGCACGGATTGCTCGCCGAGAGCGGAAAACTGCCGAGACCTCTATCGAGATCGAAATCAACCTCGATGGTTCGGGAATAACCGATATTTCGACGGGGCTCCCATTTTTCGATCACATGCTCGACCAGTTGGGTCGGCACGGAGGGTTTGACCTCACGGTGCATGCGACCGGCGATCTTCACATCGACAGTCATCACACGGTCGAAGATGTATCGATCGTGCTCGGGGAGTGTTTTGCAGAGGCGCTAGGAGATAAGGCTGGCATTCGTCGGTTTGCGAGTGGCCGTTATCCGCTTGATGAGGCCCTCATTGATATCGCACTCGATCTTTCGGGTCGACCGTTTACGCAGTGGGAGGTGGACATCCCTGAAGTGTTGCCATTGGGAAATCCGCCGTTCGATCCCCAACTCGCAGAGCACAGCATTTCGTCGTTCGCAACAGCGGCGATGATGACGCTGCACGTCGAGCTTGTACGTGGCAGAAATGCGCATCACATTATTGAGGCGACGTTCAAGGGGCTTGCGAGGTCGCTGAGAGATGCGGTGAGAGTCGAGGGTAAAGCTGTGCCTTCGACGAAAGGCATGNTGTGATGCGTGGTCTTTTGAGGAACGTCTTATGACAGTTGCCGTCATTGACTACGGCATTGGAAATCTTCACTCAGCGCAGAAAGCGCTCCGTACTCTCGGAGCAGACGCAGTCTTGACCGACTCAGCTGATGTTATTTCTTCTGCGGCGGGTGTTGTATTGCCCGGAGTCGGAAATTTTGGCGCCTGCATGAACGCGCTTNGAGAACGAGATCTCGACGGTGTCGTCCANGACGTAGTCGATAGCGGGCGTCCATTTCTAGGTATTTGCGTAGGAATGCAGATGCTCTTCGATTCGTCTGAGGAAGCGCCGGGTGTTGACGGGCTGGGTGTCGTGGGTGGAACGATTCGCTACCTCCCGGCAGAGGTCCGTCGGCCGCAAATGCAATGGAACGAACTGATCGTCGGCAGACCAGACCCGGTGCTGTCTCNTGATGGTGACCCACAATGGATGTACTTCGTGCACTCGCTTTCTGCCCACCCTGAAAATGCAGCAGATGTCGCCGCGACGGTGCACTACGGGGGGTCGGTTACCGCTGCATGTCGTCACGACAACGTGCTCGCCGTTCAGTTTCACCCCGAAAAGTCAGGCCGTGCCGGGTTGGCGATGTTGAATCGTTGGCTCTCACATGAGGGAATCACCCGATGAAACTCTTTCCAGCTATCGATCTGCTCGACGGCAAAGTNGTGCGNCTCGCCCAAGGTGATTACGGGGCNTCGACGGAGTATGGCGATGATGNCGTTGCGGTTGCCACATCATTTGTCGATGCCGGCGCAGAGTGGGTGCACATTGTTGATCTCAATGCGGCACGAGCCGACGGCCCGGTGAATCGACCTCTCATTGCGGCAGTGGCAAAGAAACTCGATGGGATGGCGGCAATTCAGACCGGTGGTGGTGTGCGGAGTATTGATGATGTTCAGGAACTTTCAGATGTCGGCGTTGCTCGGGTAGTGATGGGATCGGCTGCAATTCGCGACCCAGACCTCGTTGCTCGCTGCGCCCCGGTGTTACCAATTGCGGTCGGTCTCGATCATCGCGATGGGGTCGTTGCGCTCGAAGGCTGGACGGAAGCATCAACCCTTCAACTGTCTGACGCTCTGAACTTGTATCCGACTGCAGATGCATTTGTGATCACCGATATTTCCCGTGNCGAGGNAGATGCTNGTTGGCCCAGACCTTGAAGGTCTGGCAATGGCATCCTCGTCGACGACAATTCCCGTAATTGCCAGCGGAGGGGTGTCATCGCTTGACGACATTCTTGCGCTCTCGACCATCGACGGCCTCGCAGGAGTAATTGCGGGCAAGGCGATCTATGAGGGTCGCTTTGCGGTCACTGATGCAGTGGCGGTGTTGCAATGAACGATCGAGTGGCGAGGGTCATCCCATGTCTTGATGTCACCGAAGGTCGCGTGGTGAAGGGGGTCAACTTCGTCGGACTTCGTGACGCTGGCGACCCGGTTGAACTCGCTCAACGCTATGACGATCAGGGAGCGGACGAACTTGTTTTTCTCGATATCACCGCATCGAGTGATCATCGCGTAACGACCATCGAGATGGTGGAACGGGTCGCAGATCAGGTCTTCTTGCCGTTCACCGTCGGTGGCGGAATCCGTACGTTGGACGATGCGCGACGAATGCTCCGAGCAGGTGCCGACAAAGTGAGCGTCAATACCGCAGCCGTCGAGCGTCGTGAACTCATTTCAGAAATTGCTGATGTCTTTGGCACCCAGTGTGTGGTCTGCGCAGTCGATGCCCGTCAGACCCCCAGTGGATCATTCGAAGTCTTTCTTCACGGCGGCCGCACCCCAACTGGCATCGATGCCATCGAATGGGCGGCGACCGCAGTCGGGCTCGGCGCCGGTGAACTACTCGTCACCTCGATGGACCGCGACGGAACCCGGGAAGGCTTCGATCACTCGCTGAACTCACGCATTTCGAAGGAAGTATCGGTGCCAGTCATCGCAAGCGGTGGCGTCGGAACACTTGAGCATCTCGCTGATGGAGTATTGCAAGGTAACGCTGACGCAGTACTCGCCGCATCAATTTTCCACTTCGGCGAACACACCGTTGCAGAAGCAAAAGCACTAATGGCGGAGCGAGGTATACGGGTTCGACCATCGACGGNCTCTGATTAGGAGTCGCTCGGAAACTGCCTGTACGTTCAACACATGGCAATCCCTGAAGACAACATGGAATACCGCAGGCTCGGTGCGACCGGCCTCAAGGTGAGCGTTCTGTCCTACGGNTCATGGGTGACATTTGATACGCAGATGGCCGACGACCCNGCACTTGAATGCATGCAGGCTGCGCACGATGCGGGGTGCAACTTCTTCGANAACGCAGAGGCCTANGCCGGCGGTCGCAGTGAATCAATCATGGGTCGAGTNTTTCGTGATCTCGGGTGGCCGCGCTGGTCATACGTTGCCACGACAAAGCTGTTTTGGGGTATCCACGGAGAAGACCCAAATATGCGCAACACCCTCAATCGCAAGTATCTGATGCAGGCGATTGACGCGTCTCTCGAACGCCTGCAGATGGATTTTGTTGATGTTGTTTACTGCCACCGGTCTGACCCCAACACTCCAATGGAAGAGACCGTGTGGGCGATGAGCGACATGGTGTCAAGTGGTAAGGCGCTGTACTGGGGTACGAGCGAGTGGTCCGCCGACGAGATTCGTCACGCAATAGCGATTGCTCAACAGCATCATTTGCACGCCCCCGTCACCGAACAGTCGCAGTACAACCTCTTAGAGCGCCGCAAAGTCGAGCGGGAATATCAGCGGCTTTATAGCGAAACGGGCTATGGAAATACGATTTGGAGTCCGCTTGCATCGGGGCTACTTACCGGCAAATACCGAGATGGAATTCCTGAGGACTCCCGCGCTGCGCTTTCGGGTTACGAGTGGCTTCGTTCTCGAATGAGCGATGAAGCTGCCCTTGCCCGTATCGAGCGGTTGCGACCAATCGCTGATCGTCTTGGATGCTCGATTGCTCAATTAGCAATTGCGTGGTGCACGTTGCATCCGATGGTGTCAACAGTGATTACCGGTGCGAGCCGGGCTTCGCAGGTGACGGAGAACTTTGCGGCACTTGATGTCATCCCGTTGCTGACCGCTGACGTCTCNGAGGAAATCACTGCAGCGATCGGGTGATCATGCCCGGGTTACGCGCCGACTGCGTGATAACCGCCATCAACGTGAATGATCTCTCCGGTCGTTGCCGGGAACCAGTCTGACAACAACGCAACACAGGCCTTCGCGACTGGCAGAGGATTGTTCACATCCCACCCCAAGGGAGCTCGCCCGTCCCAGGTGTCTTCGAATAGGGCGAAGCCGGGGATTGATTTCGCCGCCATCGTCCGCACCGGGCCCGCAGCGACAAGATTGCAGCGGATGTTGTTCGGTCCAAGTTCTTTCGCCAAGTAGCGCGAGAGACTCTGAAGGGCAGATTTCGCCACACCCATCCAGTTGTAGGCGGGCCAAGCTTGCGAATTGTCGAAATCTAAACCGACGATTGATCCGCCCTCTGACATCAACGGCACAAACGCGTCAGCGAGCGTCTTCAGTGAGTAGGTCGAGATATGCATGGCGGTTGCGACGTCCTCCCAAGGCGCGCCGAAAAAGTCATCGCCGAGACATGACGCAGGGGCAAAGCCAATGGCATGTAAGACACCGTCCACTCGNCCCCAGCGTTCACTCACGGTATTTCGCACGGCTTCGACGTGGTCGGGAACGGTGACATCGAGTTCCAATACTTCGATCTCTGGGTCAATCTTTCGAGCGGTCCTCTTCGTGAGGGAGAGTGCCCGCCCAGCACCGGTCAGAATAAGGTTCGCCCCCTCGGCTTTTGCAATCTCTGCAACCCCATATGCAAGAGAGGCGTCGGTGAGGACTCCGGTGATGACCAGGTTTTTTCCGTCGAGAATTCCCATGCCTGCAACGTAGCCGACATTGCGAATCCTGAATGGGCTTCGTTCATGTCGAATAACTGCTCCACTCGCCGGTCGGTTGCCTCGCCGTTTTTGAGTTGCCGTGTGCGACAATGGCGAAATGAAGATCGGATTGATCGGCGGAAGCGGACCTGCGGGTTCGGCTCTTGGGGCTCGTCTCGCAAGCGTGGGATATGAATGCGTTATCGGGTCCCGCTCCAAGTACCGCGCGATGGAGGCACGCGACCGAGCGATCGTAAGCAATCCAGAATTGGTGTCACTCCTTGGTTACGGCGAAAACGAAGCCGCAGCTGCATGCGATCTCGTGGTCATCGCGACACCGTGGGATTCAGCAGCAACGACGGCGAAAGAGTACGAAGACCTGTTGAAGGGCAAGGTGCTCGTCAGCATGGCGAACGCCTTAGTCAAAGTTGGACCCGAATTTCAACCGCTCGTTCCACCCAGAGGAAGTGTTGCTGCGCACGTGCAGGCAGCGATGCCAGAGAGCCGCGTCGTTGCTGCATTTCACCACCTGCCAGCAAAAGAACTGGGACATCTCGGTGAACCAATCGACTCGGACGTACTGATCTGTGGCGATGATCCAAAGGCGGTCGAAACGGTGAGCGAAATCGTCGGAAAGATTCCTGGCTGTCGCCCGCTTGACGCCGGTGAGTTGTCGAATGCAACCGCAATTGAGGCGTTTACTGCAGTACTGCTGCAACTCAACGTCCGATACCGCACGAGGGTGGCGCCAAAACTCACTGGTATTCGAGACGCCAGCNTGGCGAACTGAGGTGTTGAGATGTCGATGATGTTGTACGACACTGCGCGGCGTGAAGTCGTGCCGTTCTCGCCGCCGCAGCAAGTGTTGATGTACGTCTGCGGAATCACGCCCTATGACGCAACTCATTTAGGACATGCGTCGACGTTTCTCACCTATGACGTGGTGATCAGACGACTGATCGATCGTGGGCATGCAGTGCGATGTGTTCGAAATGTCACTGACGTTGATGACCCATTATTCGCGAAGGCTCGCGAACTCGGTGTTCACTATCTCGACCTTGCAGCGGGGGAAGAAGCGCGCTTCAACGCAGACATGGAGGCTCTCAACGTTCTCCCGGTCCACGCTGCACCTCGCGCCTCGTCAGCTATTTCCGACATACGCAAATTCATCCAAGCGGTCCTCGACGAAGGGCATGCGTACGTCAGCGGAGACTCGGTCTATTTCGATGTGAGCACGTTCGATACGTTCGGAGCAGTCAGTGGCTATNCATACGAAGAAATGCTGCGATTGGCGGCATTGCGCGGCGGCAATATCGACGACCCTCAAAAACGCAATCCGCTTGACTTTGTTCTCTGGCAACCTTCGGCCGCTGACGAACCGGCTTGGGAAACCCCGTGGGGCCCTGGGCGTCCCGGTTGGCATGTCGAATGCAGTGCTCTTGCGCTTCGAGAACTCGGCGAGCATGTGCACCTTCATGGCGGGGGAGCAGACCTCATTTTCCCTCNTCACGAATGTGAGCGGGCCCAGTCTGAGTCAGCAACAAACACTCCGTTTGTNGACCACTGGATGCATGCCGCTCTGATTTCAAAAGATGGTGAAAAGATGTCAAAGAGTCTCGGCAACCTCGTGTTCATCGACGCTTTACGCGAAGAGTGGGACCCTCGAGCGATTCGACTCGGCATTATCTCGCATCACTATCGAACCGAGTGGGAATGGCATGACAATCTCATGCCATCGTCAAATGAGCGGCTGGCTCGTTGGCANGCAAGTGTCGGAGGCNATGANGANGGNNCGCTCATCAACGCNGTGCGTGCNGCGTTAGACAACGACCTCGACACCCCTCACGCGTGCTCCCAGATTGATACGGCCGTGAGCGAAGGTATAGATGCGNCCGCCGCCGCCGCTCTACTCGGTATTGATCTGATCGACAGATGATCTCGTGTTGCGCGGGTCTCAGGCTCGTAGACTTCAGGGTCTATGTCAACGCTTTCGGTCACGCTTCCTGACGGTTCCTCACGTGAACTCGCGCAGGGTGCAACAGCGCTCGATCTTGCGAAGTCGATCGGGTCTGGTCTCGCCAAGGCTGCAGTTGCTGCGGTAGTTGACGGTGTCGAAACCGACCTCACTGCGGGCCTGAATGATGGTCAAGAGGTGGCAATTATCACTGCAAATAGTGATGAAGGTCGACATGTCCTCCGCCATTCGACGGCCCATGTCCTTGCTCAGGCGGTCACCCGGCTGTTTCCGGGCGCCAAATTTTCCGTCGGTCCTGCGATCGAACATGGGTTTTANTACGACTTCGATTTGCCCGGTGGAAAAACCTTCTCTGATGATGACCTTTCCGACATTCAAAAAGAAATGGAACGCATCGTCAAAGAAGATCAGCCATTTATTCGGTTTGAGATGTCTCCTGATGAGGCCCTTGAACTCTTCGCTGATCAACCGTATAAGTGTGAAATCATCCAGCGGGTGACGAGTGCCGACGGCGACGCACTCGACGCAGGTGAGGTGGGGTNNGGCGATGTCATCAGCGCATATCGCAATTCGGACNCATTCGTTGACATGTGTGTGGGTCCNCATGTGCCAAGCACTGGAANGCTCAAACACTTTGCNTTNCAGCGAACCTCTGGNGCGTATTGGCGTGGTTCAGAAGANGCNCGNATGTTGCAACGTATCTATGGCACCGCATGGGAATCGAAAGGNGCTCTNGAAGAGCACCTCAACCAGNTAGANGAGGCNGCAAAACGCGATCATCGTCGTCTCGCNACAGAACTTGACCTTTTGAGCTTTCCGTCAGAAATCGGCGGNGGTCTNGCCATNTGGCACCCGAAAGGGGCCANNGTCCGCCGAATGATGGAGGACTACAGCCGAGAGCGTCATGAACGTGGTGGCTATCAGTTCGTGTTCACCCCGCACCTTGCGAATGGCAAGTTGTTCTCAACCTCGGGACACCTTGACTACTACGCCGATGGCATGTACCCNCCGATGGAAATGGACAACGGCACGTACTACATGAAGCCGATGAACTGTCCGATGCACTGTTTGGTGTTTGCTAGCCGGCAACGCAGTTATCGCGAACTGCCGATTCGACTATTTGAGCTCGGAAACGTGTACCGCTACGAACGGGCAGGAACATTGCACGGCCTAATGCGAATCCGAGGGTTCACCCAAGATGACAGCCATATTTTCTGTCGAGAAGATCAGCTCGCCGACGAAGTCGCATCACTCCTCGATTTTGTTTTGTCGGTGCTGAGAGCATTTGGGTTTGATGACTTCACCTTCAACCTCTCAACGAAAGACCCGGAGAAATTTGTCGGATCCGACGAAATTTGGGAGAAGGCGACCGAAGCNCTCCGCGAAGCTCTCGACTCACACGGTCTTGAGTACGGCGTCAAAGAGGGCGACGCTGCGTTCTATGGACCAAAAATCGATATCGATATTCGCGATGCGATTGGCCGGTCATGGCAGTTGTCGACCATCCAGGCTGATTTCAACAATCCAGAACGGTTCGANCTTGAATACATCGGGGCAGATAACGCTCGGCACCGCCCGATCATGTTGCANCGNGCACTNTTCGGGTCAATNGAACGTTTCTTTGGGGTGCTCCTCGAGCANTACGCNGGAGCGTTTCCGACGTGGCTNGCGCCGGTTCAAGTGAGGGTNCTCCCTGTCGCTGCAGCTCANGAGGACTATGCCCGCTCAGTCGAAGATCAACTCNCCGCTGCCGGGGTNCGGGTCGATCGTGTCGACGCGAACGATGGNCTCGGNAAGCGNATTCGAGCGGCAAAGCTTGAAAAGCTTCCNTATGTNCTCGTTGTTGGTGATGACGATGTTGAGAACACCACCGTTGGGGTGAATCCTCGGGGGGGCGACGTCGAACGTGATTTCCCACTGCAGTCATTTTTGACGACAATCNCCTTGGAGATCGAACAGGGAACCTCCCAGGCGATGTCGGCGTGAATTCGATCGAAATTCTTTGGAACGGTTGGCGAAACGATTACGTTCGGAGTGACGGCGCTAAGTCCGGGGGCAGCGTGTTCACTCGTCTGCTCAAGTCCGAAGAACCGGACGATACAACCTTTATTGTTCACCGAAGTTCGACATGTTTTGCGGTACTGAACATTTATCCCTACTCGACTGGCCACCTTTTAGTAGTTCCCTACCGGGAGGTCGCAGCGATCGACGAGCTCAACCCTGAAGAACTTATTGATCTCTGGTCGGAGGTGAATGACGGAGTAACAGCACTGCGTGCATCACACAACCCGGANGGGTTCAACATCGGTATCAACATAGGTAAGACTGCTGGGGGTTCGGTTGCCGAGCACTTGCATGTGCATGTGGTGCCCCGCTGGACTGGAGACTCCAACTTTATGACCGCAGTCGCGCAGGCGCGAACGATTCCTGAGGCGTTGAACGTGACCTATGACCGGTTGAGAGATCAATGGCCTCAGCCGGACAACGGAATAGGGTGAAGACATGACCAGCGACACCCCCTACACCTCGGAAGACGATGTCGTTGATGTTCTTCCTGAAGATCTCGATCCGCAGGCGTTTGCTGGTGCGTATAAATTCCCTGACAACTCCCGCCGAAGGATTCCCGCTGCGATGTACGTCGTGCTTGGTGTCGGCGCAATCGTTGGGTCAGTTGCAGATCTGTCGTCAGTAAACGGCGGTGTTCTCGCTGCAGGAATTGGGTTGTTGGCGTTCGGTGCGTTCGGTGTCTATTCGGGCCGAAAGATGTCGGTTGATGAACGCGCTGCCCTCATTGCATCTCAACAAGCGATTGGGTTTCCGGTTGGGCACGCATCGGCGCAGCAAGTGTGGCGGGGGGTGGGCAGTCGACCGACGTGGCGAGTGCTGGCTTATTCAGGGGAAGTTCCGCCACGGCGGCGGGCATTGGTTCTTGTTGACGCCGTGAGCGGCGAAGTTGTCGAACACCTCGTCGAGGACAATGTCGAAGAGGTTGGCGAAGATGCTTGACGGCCACTTTCGCGGCCCGGTCGACCGGATGGTGCGTCCGATTGGTCGGGCTCTCCTGAAGACCAAACTCACACCTGACCATCTCACGTTCTTCGGGTTGGTGATTGCGGCCCTTGCAGCGGTTGCTGTTGGCTCCGGGCGTCTCATCCTTGGGTTGATTCTGGTGATCCTTGCGGCGTTACCCGATTTATTTGATGGTGCGCTTGCGAAAGCCAGTAATTCATCGAGTCAACGTGGGGCGTTCTTTGACTCAACCATGGATCGGGTCACCGACAACATGTTGCTAGGNGGTATGGCCTGGTACTTCGCTGACAACTACTCGGCACGCCTCACCGTGCTGCCGTTCGCTGTCGCCGCCGTGGCTTCACTCATTTCATATCAACGTGCGAAAGCTGAATCACTCGGTCTTGACGCCAAGGGTGGTTTGATGGAACGAGCTGAGCGAATCGTTCTGCTCTGCGTCGGCCTTCTCCTCGAAGGTATTGGTCTCGACCCTGCGCTGGCAGTGGTGCTGTGGATTCTCCTCGTGCTCATTAGCTTCACCGCAGTGCTCAGATTCGTGAAGGTCTGGCGTCAGGCCGAGGTCGCTCCGGTGACTCAAGAACGCATCGATTTGCGGCGTGAGCGTCGAGGTGAACGGCGAATCGTGAGAATCGACCGCATTGAAGAACGGCGGATGGTGGTTCAGCGCCGCCGGGAGGATCGTCGCCGCGGTTCGNGCTGAGATGTCGCGACAGCTCAAACTTCTTCAAGCGGGAGAGNGTGTCGTTCGTCGGNTTCCCCGTTCNGTATTGAAGGNTGTTTCGANGACCATTGGTGTTGCTAGCCGTGCATACGCTCGTGGCGGNAGNCGGCAGGCNGCTNTTCATCAACANCGGGTCACCCCCGGTCTCCATGGTTGGAAGTTGGAGCGCCGTGTTGATGAGGTCTACTCCGGGTACGCAACGTACTGGCTGGAGAGCCTTCGGTTGCCATACCTCAGCCGTCANCAGATCAACGACGCCATCGCCGTACATGGTTACGAGCATGTCGAGGCCGGTCTCGCAGCCGGCAAGGGAGTCATTCTTGCCCTGCCCCATCTCGGTGGTTGGGAGTGGGCGGGGCGATGGCTTGCTGACCAAGGCGTTGAAGTTGTGGCGGTCGCAGAGCGGCTCGGTGATGAAGAGGTGCATCGCTACCTCACCGATCTCCGGGCCACTCTTGGCGTCACTGTCATCGAACTCGACGCATCATCAGGGGCCAAAGTGCTGGCGGCCCTGCGCTCAAATGCGGTGGCGTGTCTCATCTCAGATCGCGATTTGCAGGGTGGGGGAGTAGAGGTTGACTTTTTCGGGGAACGCACGACCGTGCCGGGCGGCCCTGCCACGCTCGCCCTCCGCACAGGCGCGACCGTGCTGCCAACTGCGGTGTTTCATTCCCCAGGGGTAGATGGGCATATCGGTCTCGTTAAACCGCCGATTCCAATTGAACGACGCTCGAAGTCACTTCGAGACGATGTCGAACGCATTTCGCAACATCTCACGAATGAACTCGCAGAATTCATTGAACGTGCCCCGGCGCAGTGGCATCTCCTGCAACCCAATTGGCCGTCGGATCACAAAGTAGGTCGACGTGGCGGTTGACGCACTGAGAGTGGCGATGTTCTGCCCTTACAGCCTGAGTATTCCAGGCGGGGTGCAGTCACAAGTGCTTGGGCTAGCGCATGCACTTCGACGGATTGGACACGAGGTCCGGGTCTTGGGGCCCTGCGATGGGCCTCCTCCTGCTTCATTCGTGACGCCATTAGGTGACTCGTTGCCGACGGCAGCCAACGGTTCGGTGGCGCCGCTTGCTCCTGATCCGAGTGCAGCGCTTCGAACCGTCAGAGCGCTGCGTGACGAGCAGTTTGATGTGTGGCATTTGCATGAGCCTTTGGTGCCGGGGCCGACTCTGACCGCCTTGACGCTTCACTCGCGTCCGATCGTCGCAACCTTCCATGCGGCCGGCCGGTCGAGCAGTTATCGCTTTCTGAAGCCAGTGTTGAAACCGCTAATGAAGCGCATTAACCACCGTGTTGCGGTCTCAAACGAGGCAAAACTGCTCGTCGAGCAGCACTTCCCGGGGGAGTATGAGGTGCTGTTCAACGGTGTGGCTATCGGCACAGAGGTTGCGGGAGATGATGTCGCTATCGCTGGTGACGTTGAGCCGTCTGTTCTATTCGTTGGCCGACATGAGGAGCGAAAAGGTTTGAGCACGCTTCTTGAAGCGGTCACCGTACTTGAGGATGATCTTGATTATCGGTTGGCGTGTCACATNATTGGTCGTGGGCCAGACACCGACTCGCTTCGGAGTTCCTATGCCGACCCCGAGCGCTTTCGCTGGCATGGGCAGGTGTCGGAATCTGAAAAGATTTCGCGGCTGAAGTCAGCAACGGCGTTTGTTGCGCCAGCGCTTCGAGGGGAGTCATTTGGGGTCGTGCTATTGGAGGCAATGGCATCGTCGACCGCGGTCATCGCAAGCGACATTCCTGGCTATCGGAATGTGGCGACGAACGGAACCGACGCGGTGCTCGTTGAACCTGGCAACGCTGTCGAGTTGGCATCAGCGATTAAAGCGGTGTTGACCGACACCGCCTATCGGGACCGGCTTGTCTCCGAAGGCTTGAAGACTGCGGAATCAATGTCGGTGGACCGCTTGGCAAAGCTCTACGAGGAGCGTTACCGGATGGTGCTGAATTCCCGGGCTTGAGCGCCCGTACAGACGTAGACTCGCCTTATGACAATTCTTATTGTTCTCGTGGTTGTCGTGCTGCTNTTGCTGTTTGTCGGCGCCCTCTACAACGGTCTTGTTCGCAAGAGGAATTCGGTCGACAACGGTTGGTCTCAGATCGATGTGCAATTGAAGCGACGTCTCGATCTCATTCCGAATCTTGTCGAAACCGTGAAGGGATACGCGGAACACGAACGTGAGGCTCTTGAAGCGGTCATCGCCGCACGTAACGGCGCAGTCGCTGCCCCTGACACGCCCGGTGCGCAAGCTGCGGCAGAAGGCCCGATTGCCGGCGCCCTTCGACAGCTGTTCGCAGTGTCGGAGGCATACCCAGATCTCAAAGCCAACACCAACTTCCTTTCGCTCCAAGAGGAACTCAGCGCAACAGAGGGTCGCATTGCGTATGCTCGCCAGTTCTACAACGATGCTGTGCTCCGCTATCACAACGCAATCGATCAAGTGCCGGGAGTCATCGTTGCGAAGATGTTCTCGTTCGATCACCGTGAGTACTTCGACGCTGGCCCCGANGCAGACCAGGTNCCATCNGTCAGTTTNTAANATCNCATGCACGAACTGATTCGTTCAAATAAGCGTCGAAGCGCGCTCGTCATAGTTGTATTCTGCGCTGTCTTTGTTGCAATTGGCTGGATTGTTGGTGTAACCGTTGGCGGAGGGTGGACACTCACCGTTGTCGCTCTCGTGCTCTCTTTGGTGTTGTCCGTTGGGTCGTGGTGGTCATCGGCGGCGATTGCACTGAAGGTAAGTCGGGCGCGTCCGGCTGATGAAACTGAGTATCGGAGACTTCACAACCTTGTCGAGGGCCTGTGTATCGCAGGCGGGATACCGAAACCTGGTGTCTACATCATTGATGACGAAGCACCGAATGCGTTCGCTACCGGACGGAATCCGCAACATGCGGCAATTGCGGTGACGACGGGTCTGTTAAGCAAAATGAATCGGGTTGAACTCGAAGGAGTGGTCGCACACGAGCTTTCGCATATTCGTCACTATGACATCGCAGTATCAACAATTGCAGTGACTCTTGTTGGAGCGGTGGCATTATTGAGTGATTTGGCATTGAGAACTCTGTGGTGGAACGGCGGCAGGACGTCAAGAAGTAACGACCGTAACGGCCACAACAATCCGCTCGCCATTGTCGGATTCATCCTCATCATCGTTGCGCCGATTATTGCGACACTCCTGCAGCGCGCAATTTCTCGTCAACGTGAGTCGCTGGCCGACGTCGGTGCCTGTGAGTTGACGAGGTATCCGCCAGGCCTCATTTCGGCGTTGGAAAAATTGCAAGACGATACGACCGTCACTCACAGTGCGAGTACCGCAACCGCTCACATGTGGATTGAGCAGCCGATGAGTGGTGTAGGCGACAACGGCCGTCTTGGCTCTGTTCACAGACTCTTTAACACCCATCCGCCTCTTGAAGAGCGAATCGAAGCACTCAAGGATCTTTGATGAGACTGTCATCAATGCGAGCTGCAGCAATTGTCGTCCTGTGTTCGGGCAGTCTGATTGCCGCGAGTTGCGGTGGAAGCGATGACGATTCGAGTGGGCAAACGTCCTATGTCCTTGAGGATCTCCCCGAGGATCAGTTTTTACCTGCCGAGAGTGAGTCTTCTGTTGCAGACGAGACACTTTTGAGCGAAATGCCATCGCAGTCGACGACCTCGGTGGGATCTTCGGAACTTGAGGTTCCGAGTGAGCCTGATTTCCGCATGCCTCTGACAGGTAGACCCCTCGTCAGCGTCGGTGATATTCCTGACCGACCCGCACTTGCTGTCAAAATGCCAAATAACCGGAAAGCTATGCCGCAGACAGGTTTAAACGAAGCTGACATTGTCTTCGAGCAGATCATTAACGACGGAGTAACACGATTTGTCGCCGTCTTCCATAGCCAAGGTTCCGATCCGGTGGGTCCGATCCGCTCCGGCCGTGCACAGGATGTCGACATTCTCACCAACCTTGACTCGCCGTTATTCGCTTGGTCAGGTGGAAACGACGGCGTCACCGGGGTGGTCAACAATTCGTCATTGGTGAGCCTCAACTATGTTCGAGGATTTGCAGATGCCTATTACCGGCGCGATGGTCGCGGTGGGGCACCCCACAACCTGTTTTCGTCCACCGACGCTCTGTGGAGTTTTACTCCGGGAGACTTTGCTCTACCTCCACAGATCTTTGCGTACATGCTCCCCGGTGAAACAGCGGTTGGTGATCCCGCTTCAATTATCGAAATTGACCTCGACTCAATTGGTGTTCGATGGGACTACGACTCGTCTTCTGGCCAATATCTCCGATCTCAATACGGAGAGCCGCATATGAGCGAACTCAGTGGCCAGGTCTCGGCCGATAATGTCGTCGTCCTTCTCGTTGATTATCAACGAAGCCCTTTTGATCGGAAAAGCCCCGAGGCTCAGACAATTGGCAAGGGGCAGGCATTGATCTTCACTGACGGCGTCGCCAGGGCTGGCGTTTGGCAAAGAACGTCTAATGCAGATATGTGGAACCTTTATACCGATGAGACGCTGAGCGAACCTATCGGACTTAGCGATGGGCGCACTTGGGTTGAACTGCCGCGGAATGATTCCGAAAATGTTCGCTATGTGTCGTAGCAGTGGCCATTGCCTGCCGGAAGATAGATAGATTGTGGATATGTCGAACCCCCAGACCGGCTCTTTTCCTGTAAAGCGTGGCCTTGCCGAGATGCTCTCGGGTGGCGTCATCATGGACGTTGTGACCCCTGAGCAAGCAAAAATCGCAGAGGATGCGGGTGCGTGCGCCGTGATGGCGCTCGAGCGTGTGCCTGCAGATATTCGCCGTGATGGCGGCATCGCTCGAATGAGCGACCCAGACATGATCGAAGGTATAAAGGCGACGGTCACGATTCCGGTGATGGCGAAGGCGCGAATTGGCCATTTTGTTGAAGCGCAAATCATCCAAAGTCTTGGTGTTGACTTCATTGACGAGTCTGAAGTGCTCACTCCCGCTGATGAAGCCCACCACATTGATAAGTACAAATTTGATGTCCCGTTTGTGTGTGGAGCAACAAACCTTGGTGAGGCGTTACGTCGCATTTCCGAGGGGGCGGCCATGATCCGTTCGAAAGGTGAAGCCGGCACCGGAAATATCGTTGAGGCTNTTCGCCATCTTCGCTCAATTTTGGGTGATATTCGTCGTATTGGTCAGGCTGACTCGGCCGAGCTCTTTGATTGGGCGAAGCAACTTCAGGCGCCGCTCCCGCTCGTGCAAGAACTTGCGGAGACCGGCCGCCTACCNGTTCCTCTATTCTGTGCGGGCGGAATTGCGACTCCGGCTGACGCAGCTCTTGCAATGCAACTCGGTGCTGAGGCGGTGTTCGTTGGTTCCGGAATCTTTAAGAGCGATGAGCCAGAACGCCGTGCCCGAGCCATCGTTGAGGCCACGACCCATTTCCAAGACGCAGATGTGCTCGCAAAGGTGAGTCGCGGTCTCGGGGCGCCGATGACGGGTATCGGCATGGATGAGATCAATCAGCGTTACGCCGAACGCGGTTGGTGATGACGCCGTCTGCNGGGGAGCCTCCGGGTGAACATCGGTATTTTGGCCCTTCAAGGAGCGTTTGCCGCNCATCAGCGCGTCCTGACTGATCTNGGCGCATCGGTGACGCTGGTGCGTGGCGTCGAAGACGTAGATGACCTCGACGGTATTGTGCTTCCCGGTGGGGAGAGCACGACGATGTCAATGTTGCTTGATTCAAGTGGAATTGCCGCACCACTCAGAGAACATGTGCGTAACGGGTTCCCGGTGTTCGGTACCTGTGCTGGGCTGATCTTGCTGGCCGAGAAGATCATTGATGGTCGGGCTGACCAACAGCAACTNGGNGGGCTCGCAATCACTGCTCGGCGTAATNGCTACGGACGCCAAATCGACAGTTTTGAAGCATCGATCACCNTTTNTGANGNTGAAAACACGTTCGCTATGAACGGTGTGTTTATTCGTGCGCCTCGGATCGAAAAGGTCACNGGAGATGTTGAGGTGCTGGGCACCGTCTACNGCGATNTCGTGCTGGTCCGGCAGGGGAANATTCTTGGCGCCACCTTTCANCCCGAGCTCAGTGATGACCACCGNGTCCACGAAATGTTTTTGAGGATGGTNTCGCGTTGCCACAATGATCTGGAGCNGGCTCAAGAGGNGAGGAGTTAGGAAATGTCAGGNCATTCCAAATGGGCGACCATTAAGCACAAGAAGGGTGCGGCTGATAAAGCGCGAGGAAAGCTGTTTGCAAAGCTGGCCCGTCAGATTGAAGTTGCAGCTCGCGCGGGGGGCGGCGATCCAGATATGAACCCAACTCTTCGCTCAGCAGTAGCGAAGGCCAAGGGATCGCAGATGACAAATGACGCAATCGATCGGGCTATTAAGCGTGGCACGGGCGACGCAGGCGGACAGTCATATGAAGCGATCACCTACGAGGGTTACGCGCCATGTGGAGTGGCCCTGATGATTGAAGTGCTCACCGACAACCGCAATCGCACCGGCGCCGATATCAGAAATATCTTCACGAAATCAGGGGGCTCAATGGCAGAGCCCGGTGCGGTGAGTTGGCAGTTTGCCCGGCGAGGGATCGTCATCGTCGACGGTTCGGCAGATGAAGAGACGGTCTTTGATCTAGCGCTCGAAGCCGGTGCAGACGACATTGTCGGCGAGGCTGGTGCATGGAAGGTCACCTGTGTGCCATCGGCAACGCCCGCGGTGAGCGAGTCAATCAGCGCAGGAGGTCTCAGCATCATCTCAGTTGAATCACCTTTAGTGTCAGACAACTTGGTGTCGCTTGACACCGTTGAAGATGCCAAGTCGGTGCTCAGGATCATCGACGCGCTGGAAGACAACGACGACGTGCAGGCCGTCTACG
>PBWL01000026.1 GCA_002727235.1 Acidimicrobiaceae bacterium | reverse complement strand
TGCGGTGTTCTTGAACGAGCGAGAGTGCCTGATCGAGGTCGAAACGTGGAAGGGTGACCACCGTGACGCCGTTTGCGAGCAATCCATTCATCAAAACCTGCATGCCGTAGATGTGGAAAAACGGGAGGAAGGCAAGCGCTACCTCGCCATCAGGCTGGTAAACGATTGCATGGTCGCACTGGCAGATGTTTGCGACGAGATTGTGGTGGGTGAGCATGACCCCCTTCGGCAAACCAGTCGTGCCCGATGAGTACGGCAACACGACGACATCGTCGACAGGGTTCACTGGCGACTGTTGGATNGGGTCNCCAAANATGCTGTCGAGAGCGGTTGTTCCGGCGNCGCCATCGATCGTGATGACTTCGGAGATTCCGGTTCCTGTGATNGCCTCTTTCGCAACTNCAGCGAACATTCCAACNGTCACGANCTCGGTTGCACCGGCATCGCGTAACTGGAANGCGACTTCGTCTGCGCCGTACGTGGGGTTCACCGTGGTGATAACTCCACCGGCAACCGCNACCGCGTGAAAGATGATTGCGTACTCAGGCAGGTTGGGNGCCATCAGAGCAAGAGTGTCGCCAGGAGCNAAGCCGCGAGCNACGAGACCACCTGCGAGGCGGTGGATGGCATCACTGAGCTCGGCGAACGAATACGTGCGCCCCGAAACTCCGTTGATCAGTGCAGGGCGGTCAGGATGATCGCCCACCCGTCGAAGCACAAACTCAGTGACTGGCGTGACGGGGATGTCGACTGCGGGAAGGGGGCTCGTATACAACATGTTCTCTCCATTTACGTGGGAACCCCCGAATTACCCGGGGGAGCCTCCGCATTCTACGCTGGGGGGTCTTAGCCACACTCCGTGGCTCTACCTATAAGGGGGCTTGTGATGATTCGCCACACAGTGATGTTCAGGTTCAAGGAGTCGGCATCACCCGAGGACATCAGCGCATTTTCGAATGGCCTCACGGAGATGGTGCCAAAGATTGACGTGATCGTGGACTACGAGCACGGCTCCGATTTGGGGGTTAACGAAGGCAACTTTGACTACGTCGTCACAGCTGATTTCGCCGACGCCNATTCATATGTCGCATATCGCGATCACCCCGAACACAAAGATGTGATTGCCCGAACATCCCACGTCATCGAAGACCGTGCGGCCGTCCAGTTCGAGTGGGAGGCCTGATGGACCTCAACCTTTCTGGACGACGCGCCCTCGTCACCGGTGCATCAACCGGTCTTGGGAAGAGCACCGCTCTTGCTCTTGCGCAAGAGGGTGCTGAGGTTGCAATTGCCTCTCGGTCAGAAGAGAAACTTGCCGCTGCGAAATCAGAAATCATCTCGCTTGTGCCATCTGCTGTTGTTCACGTCATTCCGGCCGATGTCACCAGCAACGAGGCGGTTGCGTCGATGGCCGCAACCGCAGAAGATGCCATGGGAGGTGTCGACATCCTTATCGCAAATGCCGGTGGCCCTCCCCCTGGCAACTTTGCATCGACTGGCCTCGACGCGTACAGCGAGGCATTGCAGTTGAATCTTGTGTCGACCGTTGCGATGTGCTCAGCGCTTGTTCCGGCAATGCAGCAGCGCAAGTGGGGTCGTGTCGTAGCGATTACGTCACTGTCGGTACGAGAACCGATCGGCACACTCATTTTGTCGAATACGGCAAGAGCGGGAGTGACAGGATTCTTGAAGACACTCGCCCGTGAAGTCGCGTCCAACGGTGTAACGGTCAACTCGTTGCAGCCGGGACTGCATCGCACGCCCCGCTTGGAGGCGCTGCATGAGAACCTCGCAGACACAGCTGCAGCAATTCCTGCTGGCATCATCGGTGACCCAGATGACTTTGGTCGAGTTGCCGCATTCCTCTGTTCAGATTCCGCCAAATTCATTACAGGAGCAGCAATTCCACTCGACGGTGGTGCTGCCCACGGCCTGCAGTAAGGAGCATGCGCCATGTCGAACCCAAGTTACGCACACCCCGAATTTCTTGTCACTGTTGATGAACTCGATGGCCTGCTNGCGTTAGGTGGTGTCAGCGTGCTCGACGTCACCGCTCGGCTCACCGGCTCACTCGACAACGTCGCTGAGGAGCGCTGCTTCAACGAGGGCCATATCCCTGGCTCAGTATTTTTCGACGTCCCTTCAGCAAAAGGGGCGTTATCTGACCAAGCGGAAGACCTTCCCTGGATGTGGCCGTCGCCTGAGCGCGTCACTGAGCAACTTCGTCAGGTGGGAGTGAACGAAGGCGACAAAGTGGTCTTGGTTGCCTCAACACCCCGACCTGAAATTGACTCAGGAACGATGTGGTGCACGAGGGCGTGGTGGACGCTGCATCACATGGGGGTCGACGTTGCCATATTGCACGGTGGGCTAGAGGGTTGGGTGGCCTCGGGTCGATCTCTCGAAACAGGGCCGGTAACCGCAGAACGCGGCAACATCTCCGTCAGCGTGAGAGGGCTCGAAGCTCGAGCAAAGAAAGAAGATGTGTTGGCTGCAATTAATGGAGGAGGGGCTTGTGTGATCGACGCGCTCCCGGTAGACAACTTCAACGGAGTTGACGATGGTTATGGTCCTCGGCGAGGACACATCACGGGCGCAACGAATGTTCCGTTCCGGTCGCTCGTCGAGGGCGAAACATCTGCGTTCTGGCCGGCCGACATTCTTGAGGAGCGTCTTGCCGCAATTGATCGTGAGCGTCCGATTATTTCGTATTGCGGTGGGGCGATAGCGGCGACGGTGGTCGCATTTGCTCTTGCCCTCACCGGGCAGGACGGGGTTCGGGTGTATGACGGCAGTTTGATGGAGTGGAGCCGCGATGACTCTCTTCCGATGACCGATCCGTCATCGAAGGCGTAACGATGTACCTGCGTCGTGTTGCTGTGTGCGACGTCGTTGTGATGATCGCTGCACCCACAGCACAACAATGGTTGACCCCAATAGCAAGGTGGTGAGTCCGACGAGAGGGCGGTAGACGCCAACAATGATCGATGTTGCAATGACGACCGCCATTGCAACGAGAATTGCTACGAGTCGAAGCAGCCATTTTGTGAATGTTTGTACGCCGCGAACAGCTGACGCTGCGGAGGCAACTGCAGAATCTTTCAAATCCTCGCCCACTCGCTGAGCGTCGCGTTTGACGCCCGTCAAGATGACCCCGGCATCGGAGCCGGCGATCACAACATCAACCATCGCACCAACGACATGTTGGCCACCGGGTGCAGGGCTTTGCCCAACGACGATGCCCGCAAGCTGATCGTGTGGGGGAGGTACGAGCATGAGCCGCGGGGCGAATCCCGCTGAGACGAGGCGTCGCACAGCAACAATGACGGAGACATCAAGAATGTCAGGCACGCTTCGTGANTGGGCCCCCGNNCGATGGGTNGTGCCAGAGCGGTCGTAGCGNNGCCGACGCTCTTCGTCACCAAGCACCTCCCATGCCGCTTGGACCGCCTGAAATTCACCAGGTGCACCACCTGCATCAGGATGGGTTTCTCGGGCGCGTTGTCGATACGCCGCTCGGAGATCGTCTGCTGATGCTGACCGGTCGACGCCAAGCACCTCGTAGAGATCAGCCCCTTGTGGTGANTGAGAAGCNGAGCCGNCATGACCGGGGTGNCGAAGCTTTTCTCCACANGAGCANATCGTCAACAGNATCGGTGGCGCAAGGTGATGAANNTCGCCGCATGACGGGCAGCGGATACCTGTGGNCACNNTNCAGATGGTAGTGCTGTTAGGAATTGGGCGTCATCTGGTGTGAGGAATCTCACGCGGAGCGCTCAGAGAGGTGTGCAGTTCGTTGGCAGTGGACGAGGTCAGTCTTGTGNATNTCAGAGCATCCACGANCGTTGNCCCTCGCCGGTGAGCAGNCGGCCAANTTGCAGTCCCGGGAAGTGCGCNGCTCCGACCAACGTCGTTGAACCTTCGAGTTCGGCCGCAAGCGCTTCCCGCGTGCGNCGGGCAAGATNTCGATCGACNTCAAACACTGCTTCCCAATCGTTTTCGGTGAGTTCTGCCGGGCAGTGTGCAATGTCGCCGATGAGCATTGCTCGATCGTCACCGCTCGAGATGATGACGATGACTGANCCCGGNGTGTGCCCNGGNGNATGGCGCACATCNANNCCGGTGGCGANGGTGTGGTCAGTGTCGAATAGTTCNAGGCGTGGTGCGATCGGTGACANTTTTCGAATCGCTCGATCATCGGCAGTATCGCTCTCGATGAAGTGCTGCCAGTCTGCAGAGTGGCAACGGTACGTCGCGTTCGGAAACACGANGGCACCNTNTTGTGTCGCCCAGCCGACATGATCAAAGTGGAGGTGAGTGAGGATCACNTCGGTGATGTCAGATGGNTCGACGCCGAGNTCNAGAAGGCTGGTGAGTAGNCCNCCACCTTGGTATTGGCCGTTGTTGATCATTCCAACTCCGGCGTCGACGAGTACAAGGCGATCGCCGGTGCGAATGAGGTATGCGCCCATCGTTAATTCGAGTTGCCCCTCGGCGTTGAGAAGGTCGCCATGGTGGGCCCATGGGTCACCGTAAAATGTTGGTCGCAGCAGAACTTCGCGTGGGTTCTCAAAGGCCCGCCCATCGAAGACAGGCGCAATCGCAACATCACCGACGAATTGTGCACGTCCCCATTCAGACATCGCGTTTACCTTTCCTTCGGCCTCGTCGATGAAATCATGTCAGGACTCGTTCTTTTGACTTACGCGGTTGTGCCGAACCCGCTGAGGCCAAGCTGTTCGACTGCGGCATCACGCAGAAGATATTTCTGGATTTTGCCGGTTACCGTCATCGGGAAGTCGTCGATACTGAGAACGTAGCGAGGAACCTTGTAGTGAGCGATCTTGCCCTGACAAAACTCACGGACGGCATCGGTATCGACGGTGGCTCCATCTCGGGCTTGGATAAACGCACACACTTCCTCGCCAAACCTCTCATCGGGCACACCAACCACCTGGACATCAATGATGTCAGGGTGGCCGTACAAGAATTCTTCGATCTCTCGCGGCGAGATATTTTCTCCGCCGCGGATAATAAGGTCTTTAATGCGGCCCGTGATGTTGACGTATCCGTCTACATCCATCACTGCGAGATCACCAGTATGCATCCAACCTTCGGCATCGATTGCTTGGGCGGTCTTTTCTTCTTCGTTCCAGTAGCCCTCCATCACCGAATATCCGCGGGTTTGGAATTCTCCCGACTCTCCGCGAGGAACCGTTTGGCCGGTTTCTGGGTCGGCAACTCTGATTTCGACATGAGGGTGGACACGCCCAACGGATCCAACTCGTTGGTCGATCGAGTCATCGGCGCCGGTCTGGGTCGACACGGGTGATGTTTCGGTCATTCCGTAGGCGATGGTCACTTCATCCATGTTCATTCGTTCGATGACCTGCTTCATGACTTCAACGGGGCATGGAGAGCCAGCCATAATTCCTGTCCGCAAGCTCGAAAGGTCGTACGACTCGAATTCTGGAACACCAAGCTCAGCGATGAACATTGTCGGCACTCCGTAGAGCGAGGTGCACTTTTCGTCTTGCACCGCTTCGAGAACCGACACCGGCTCAAACGCGTCATTCGGAATGACCATTGTTGAGCCGTGGCTTGTGCAGCCAAGGTTGCCCATCACCATTCCGAAGCAGTGGTAGAACGGCACTGGAATACAGACTCGGTCGTGNTCGGTGTAGCCACAGCCCTCACCAACGAAGTAGCCGTTATTGAGAATGTTGCGGTGGGTAAGTGTTGCGCCCTTCGGTAAACCAGTGGTGCCAGAGGTGTATTGAATGTTGATGGGGTCGGTATTCACCAAACTCTCAGAGCGCTTTTTCACTTCGTCACTCGTGGCCTGCTCAGCACGCTCGAGAAGTGCACCCCATGTTGGGTCATCGAAGAAGACGGCTTCGCGGATCTCGGGGCACTGTTCAGCGACGTCAGCCCACATCTGCCGGTAGTTGCTTGTCTTAAATTCTGGCGCTGCGAGCAACATGACCGAGCCCGATTGGTTGAGAGCGAACTCAAGTTCATGGGTTCGGTATGCCGGATTAATGCACACCATGATGACCCCGATGCGGGCCGTTGCATATTGAGCGAGCACCCACTCGTAACGATTAGGTGACCACAGGGCNACGCGGTCACCAGCGGCGAGCCCACTTGCCAAGAGTGCACGGGCGAGANGGTCGATTTCGGCATCTAATTCGGTGTATGACCACCGGACCCCTTGGTGCCGCACCACAAGGGCTTCACGGTCTGGATGTGCCGCCACGGTTGCCCGGAAATTGGAATCGATGGTCTCTTCAATAAGCGGAGCGTCGGTTGGGCCTGCGGTATANGAATCTGCACTCATGGGNTNCCNCTTGCAACTTNCTGAACTAACTCGCTTCATCGTAGNCGTGCCACNCAGAGCNAACAGATGGCGACAAGGTAGGTTGCTCTGGTGCGACCTTTTGCATCGTTTCTCCTTGCCGGAGTCGTCCTAGCGGGTTGCGGTGCGGGCAGCCGGCCAGGTGGCCAACCGGTGATCTTTGCAGCGTCGTCGCTCGTCGATGTGTTGAGCGAATTATCCGCTGNAGAAGNGACNCCATTTTCANNTGTCACGCTCTCGTTCGCGAGTTCGGCGAGCCTCGCTGCGCAGATCGTCGATGATGCTCCTGTCGANGTCTTCATNTCGGCTGATCNGGCACAGATNNAGAGACTTCGTCGAGCCGGATTTTCNGACNCGCAGCCNCAGGTNGTGGCTCGTAANTCNTTGGTGATTGCGGTNGAAGCCGGNAANCCACTNNNACTNGCCGANCTTNGNGACCTCTCTCGCCGACGATGTGCTCGTTGCGCTNGCAGCANCGGGTGTTCCGCTTGGCGAATATTCTCGAGNGATGCTCAGCGCAGCNAACNTCGAGGTCACGCCGGTGACGTNCGAAGCAGACGCCAGAGGAGTGCTGGCAAAGGTCGCTCTTGGNGAAGTTGATGCAGGNATCGTGTATGCGACCGATGCTGCGAGCGCCAGCAACGTTGACAGTGTTGTGATTCCTGAAGCCGAGGGAGTCAAGGTGGAATATGTCGCGCTTGATCTCACTGGAGTGTCGGGAGCAGGACATGATCTCATCGAGTTCTTAAAGAGCGATGCTGGCCGCTCTGCTCTGGCCAATCGGGGGTTCCTGCTTCCATGAGTCGCCAGCAGCGCCACGATGCCCGGGTGCCAATTGCCCTTGCTGTTCTCGGATGGCTCGCAGTCGCATTTTTTGTCGTGCCGATCTTGGCTCTCGTCATAAGAGTGCCGTGGTCGTCGTTGTCTGATGTGATCACGGATGACGCAACCACGGAAGCGTTGACCCTGTCCGTGTTCACAAGTGTGATCACCACGGTTCTTGCGATTGTGCTGGGTGTGCCGCTCGCTTGGTTGCTTGCCCGCTCAAACATTCCGGGACGTCAGTTCATCAGAGCGCTATGCACGTTGTCGATGGTGCTTCCTCCAGTGGTTGCAGGTGTCGCTCTACTTGCATCACTCGGCCGGCGCGGGGTGGTCGGTGAGATACTCGATGACTGGTTCGGCGTGCGGTTGCCGTTCACGATGCCAGCCGTTGTGATCGCTCAACTATTTGTTGCAATGCCATTTCTTGTCCTCACCGTCGAATCTGGTTTCGCTCGAAGCGCCGGAACGGTTGAGGAGGCTGCCCGCACCCTCGGTGCTTCTCCCTGGTACGTGTTCACTCGGGTGACATTGCCCGCAACTCAACCGGCAATTGTTGCTGGAGCCGTGTTGACCTGGGCCCGCGCACTCGGCGAATTTGGGGCGACGATCACCTTTGCCGGCAATTTTCCGGGTACGACGCGAACCCTTCCGATTACCACGTACCTCGCCCTTGAATCAGACATTGATGATGCGTTGTTGATCAGCATGGTGATGGTTGTGATTTCTGTTGTCATTCTTGTGGCTCTGCGCGGGCGGTGGGTCGGCGCAATTGGGGGTGTGAGGTGAGCCTCTCGATCGACGTCAGGCGACGCATCGGTGCGATGCAACTCGATGTGCAGTTCACCGTTGCCGCAGGAGAAACTGTTGCCATTGTTGGCCCGAATGGAGCGGGAAAGACCTCGCTGTTACGAGTTGTTGCAGGCCTCATCTCGGCCGATGAGGGGCGGATTTCTTGGGATGGGACGGTGTGGGACGATGTATCGTCAGGTGAGTTCTCTCCGCCAGAGGAACGCCCGCTTGCCTACGTCTTTCAGGATTATGCGCTCATCGAGCACCTTACGGTTGGCGACAATGTCGCATTCGGTTTGCGTGCCCGTGGGGTNCGCCGCCGACGTGCTCGTGAGCGGGCACAAGAAGTGCTCGATGTTGTTGGTNGTCGCGACCTATCAGAGCGGATGCCGTCGTCATTNTCGGGAGGGGAGGCNCAAACTGTTGCAATCGCTCGAGCGCTCGCAACTGAACCCTCTGTCATGTTGTTTGACGAACCATTCGCTGCGCTCGATGCCAGCGCTCGAGCACATGCCCGCAGGTTGTTCTCTTCGATGCGCTCACCATCAACGGCCCGGCTCATCGTCACTCACGACGCTGTCGAAGCCCTAACGCTGGCCGATCGAATCGTTGTTGTCGAATCTGGCTCAGTGGTGCAGATTGGAACCCCGAGCGAGGTGCTTGCGACGCCTCGATCGCATTTCGTCGCCGAGATTCTCGGTCTGAACCCGCTATCGGGACAACTGCGAGGAGACGAACTTTCGCTGGGGACGATGTCGCTTACCGTCGGAGCTCATGGAGCTGATGACGGAGACGTCATTGCGATCGTGCGACCCCGATCGGTATCGCTTCACCGAGAGCGCCCTGAGGGGAGTCCTCGAAATGTTTGGCAGACCACGATCGATGCTGTTGACCGATCTGACGGCAGGGTTCGCGTGCAGTTAGGCACGCCGCTTCCAATTGCGGTCGAGGTCACTCCAGCTGGTTTCGATGCGTTGGCAACGGAGCCCGACGGCGA
>PBWL01000025.1 GCA_002727235.1 Acidimicrobiaceae bacterium | reverse complement strand
GACGGTGATGCGAGACCCATTGCGATACCTGAAAGCGAGAGACCAATGATGACGAGTGTCAGGTTCTGAGATTGAGCGCCGCCGATCCACGCTGCCATCGAAAGCACCATGAGAATCGAGCCGATCAGCAAGAAGAAGCGTTCGCCATATTTCCCTGATAGACGTCCACCGAGTGGAGAAGTGAGGCTGTAGAACGCGGGCCTGAAGAGCAAAATGAGAGCGATGGCTCCCACCGAGTAACCAAACAAATTCGCCAACAAAATCGGGGCGATGAGAAATCCACCCATGTAGGCAAATTGGCTGAGAGGTTGACAGATGAGCGGCCCGGTGAAGTTACGCAGTTTGAAATAGTCGAGACGAAGCATCGGATGCTCGACCCGACGCTCAACCCGAAGAAATAGGCCAACTCCGACCACGGCGCAGACTGCGAGGAAGACAGGCACAGGTGCGGTGAAGCCCGAACGGCCACCGAACTCGAGGAAGAGAAGGAAGCCTAAAGTTCCAACGGCGAGGGTTGCGGCACCAGTCCAGTCGATCGGCACATCGCTATCGCCACCAGACTTCCGAAGTGTGCGCCATGAGGCGGTGGTTCCGATAATTGCAAGGGGAAGGAGTCCAGCGAATACCGAACGCCATCCGAACGCTTCGATGAGCGGTCCGCCAGCGACGAGAGCGAGGACGGGCGCCCCAGTCATTGTCATCTGGAACCAGCCCATCGCCTCACCGCGTTGTTCGAGAGGGTGCGCGGCCATGATGAGCGCCATCCCTGTCGGCATGGTCGCAGAAATAGCGAGACCGACCAGCATGCGGGCGGCGACAAACGCCCCTGCTGACGGCGCAAGTGCGCAGGCGAGGGTTCCGAGCCCGAGTAATACTGCTCCGATGAGGAAGACCTTCCGGTGGCCGTGACTGTCCCCGAGTCGTCCCATGATCGGGGTGGTGACTGCCATCACCAAGAAGAGGCCGGTAACCGACCACGCGAGAAAGCCCTCAGATGAGTTGAGGTCGTCGGCGATGGTCGGAAGCGATGCAGAAACAATGGTCATCGATGACGTGAACACGATGACGGTGGTCACGACAGTGATGAGAACTCGCTTCGCATAGCGGGGATCGAGCTCGGTATCTGTTGTCGCCACATTGGGGGAACTGTGGGCGGTCACTGCGATGACTTTACGAGATAACACCTCCGTTCACCCGCATCGAGGTCTCGTATGCGGGTGAAGCCCACGGTTCGGCGCCGCTGGCAGTTCATCGGTACGTTCACCTTGTGGAAAGCAATGAACTGGCGCCACCGAACGCCGCACGTCGAGCGGTAGTGCTCTCATCGGGCGTCGAGCTTTCCGTTATCGATAACGAACGCAATGAGGCATCGAGAGCGTGGTTGCTCGTTCACGGTCTTTCTTCTAACGCTCGATTATGGGACGGTGTGCTTCGTCGCCTCACGGCTGAGGGCGACCGGGTGATTGCGGTTGACCAACGGGGCCACGGCCACTCGCGGTCGTCGCCGAACGGCTACGAAATGGAGATCGTTGCCGATGACCTTGCCGAACTGGCGAAATCTCTCGACACAGCGCAACTCTTCCTCGTTGGCCAATCGTGGGGAGGCAATGTCGTGCTGGAGTGTTCCGCTCGACACGCGGGGTTGGCATCAGGGGTCGTTGGCGTCGACGGTGGCTTCATTCGCCTAAAGGATCACTATCCGGAGTGGGAGGCATGCTGGGAAGAATTGGCACCCCCGGTTCTTGAGGGCGTTCCTCTTCAGCGGATTGAGCAGTGGCTCGCCCAGTCTGCAGCCGATTGGCCCGAGGAGGGTCGACTCGGAACCCTTGCGAACTTCATCGTGCGTGAAGATGGAACTATCTCTCCCCGGTTGAGCCGCAACGACCACTTCGATGTGCTCGCAGGTTTATGGCGTCATGAGCCCGCTGATGCGCTGTTGCGTACGACTGCACCGGTGAGATTCTTTGTCGCCGACAGCGGTGATACAAACCGACGCGCTCAGCGCCGATCTGCCATCGATGCGCTCGTCGTTCAAGGCGGCGGCCGAGTTGATGCGGTCTGGTTTGAAGGGGCTCACCACGATGTCCATGCGCAGCGCCCCGACGACGTCACTGCGGCTTTGTTGGAGTTCGCAAGCCACCATTCTTGAGCCTCTGTTGAAGCGTCGGCGAGGCAGCTGTGAGGCGCCGTTCCCGACACGCGTTGTCTCGTTCGTGGAAGAATGACCACCGTGAGCGGTCACGAACAGCGACGAGGCGGCGAAAGTCGCAGCAGAAGTGTGGTGCTCACCGGGTTTATGGCGACCGGCAAATCGACCGTTGGCCGACAACTTGCCGCAAGGCTGCGTTATGGCTTCGTCGACACCGACCGCCTTATCGAAGAACGGTTTGGTTCGATTCCGGAGATCTTTCGAACTCAAGGCGAGGAACGCTTCAGAGCGATTGAGCGTGAGTTGGCGTCGGAGCTTGCTGCGTTGCCTGCGCTCGTAATTGCAACCGGTGGGGGGATGCTTGTCGATAGTGCAGTGGCAGACGTCTTTATCGGCGCCGGCTCATTGGTGGTGAGCCTTGTTGCCGATGTTGACACGATTTATCAACGCGTCGGTGGAGAACGGGCCGGAGAACGACGGCCGATGCTTGCGGTTGCCAATCCCCGACAGCGCATCGCAGAACTTGTTGCAGAACGAGAATCGGCGTACGCAAGGTTTCCTCAGGTGCGGACCGACACCAACTCATCGGCACGGATTGTTGATGAGATCGTTGCGCTGATGTAGTTGGTCAGAGGTTGCAGCCGACATGGTCAGCGATGACGTCTGCTGCATGAACAAACGTTGAGGCAGCATCGCCCTCGCCCTCGGTTGAGGCGAGCACCCGCCAGATCTCTGCCGACTCTGCGAGTGTTTCGCAGTCGCGGCTTGCCGCCAGGTTGGCGATCGCAATGAGGTCTGCCGGGATTCCACGGTCAAATTCGATTCCCGAATCTTCGGTGATGTCGATAGCTCTACCATCGAGAGCGATACCGGTGAAGACNGCAGAGTCGCCGTTGTCGTCGGGAGGTTGAAGGCCGGTAAGCGCAATGACGGGGGCTTCCTCGCAAAGTGGAGCGTTCGATGTCCGCTGTGCCGAATGTGTGCGGCATCTGCGGGCTACCACTTCGAGAGGCGAAAAGCCGAGAACCCCGGGGTGCTGGGCAAAGGCCGTCTCAAATTCGGTCAGAGAGTCACAGATTTCCATTGCGATGTCGAAAAGTTCGACGGTCTCATCGATATCGATGGCGAGGGCGGCTGCATCGACTCGACGTTGGCACGGATCGGTGGGCGCCGCAGATGGAGTCTCTGCCGTGCATGCGCTCACAGTGAGCNCCAGCGCTGCAACGGCAAACGACCACCGACGGGTGATCGAGAAAAAGTGCATCTCTCTATGTTGCCCGCCGACCGAGGGTCGGGCAAGGCATGCAGGTAGTGTCTNAGGTCTGGCGACGTGGCCGAGTGGCTTAGGCAAGGGCCTGCAAAGCCCTGTACATGGGTTCGATTCCCATCGTCGCCTCTGAGATATCGGGTGGTTACGACCTCCGATCCTCCCGCAAGGGCGTGGAGTCTCTACTGTCAGATCATGACCGGAGATTCAACGCGCATTTTCCCAATTGAGGACCCCTCTCCTGAAGTAGCCGACTTTATTGACCGCGCCGGGCTGAAAGGGCCAAATGGAAAGCCGATCAATATCTTTGGAACCCTTGCTCACCACCCAGATCTTCTTCGTCGCTGGATGGTGTTTGCGGGGCACATCATGGCGAAAAGCACGCTGTCNCCCCGAGATCGCGAGATCTTAATTTTGCGTNCCGGTGTGCGTTGNGGCTCCCGTTACGAGTTCGCGCAACACGCCCAAATCGCAAAAGATTGCGACCTGTCTGNTGATGACATCGAGGCGACGAAAGGCCCGATCGACGCATGGCCNGGATCAGACCTCGAAAAGGCATTGTTGTCAGCCGNTGATGAATTGCANGCCCGCCAACGAATTGATGACACGACGTGGGCTTCGCTGTCAGAGCATTACAGCACCGAGCAACTTCTTGACATCGTGTTNACCGTCGGTCAGTACACCCTGGTCTCAATGNTGTTGAATACGGCAGGGGTTGTCATCGATGACGGTATTCCCGACCTGTTGTGACCGGCGGACTAGGCCGTTTTTTGGCGGTGTACCGATTCCAGTCGCACGAGGTGGTCAGAACCCGCTACCGTTTACCGAATACGCCGGCGCTTCAAGCGGTTGGCACACACCTACACCTCAGATGAACGCACCCGAATGACAACCACAGATGCCCTTACAAGGGTTGTTGTGCCCGGCCAGCACTTGCTTGCGCCGNTGTGTGGTCCGCGAGATGTCAATGTGCGGGCGATCGAGTCAGCGTTTCCCGCAGCATCGATTCAGATTCGTGGCGACGAGATTCTCATCAAAGGAGATGAGTCAAGTCGTGTCGGCCGGCTCTTTGAAGAGTTGATCGCACTGATCGAGCGTGGCCAAGAGCTCGATGATGTTACGTTGGGTCGTGTAATTCAGATGGTGCAAGCCGATGAGCGACCCTCAGAGGTGCTTACCCATCAGGTGTTGAGAGGTTCTCGCGGTCGCCACGTGCGTCCGAAGACTGCGGGTCAGAAGCGGTACGTCGATGCAATCGAGCGCAATGTCATCACGTTTGGAATCGGCCCTGCGGGTACCGGGAAGAGTTGGCTNGCGATGGCGATGGCGGTGAAAGCGTTGCAGGCGAAAGAGGTTCAGCGCATCATCTTGACGCGGCCGGCCGTTGAGGCNGGCGAACGNCTCGGATTTCTGCCNGGNGACNTGATGGCNAANATCGACCCGTATCTCAGGCCGCTGTACGACGCNCTGTACGACATGATCGATACCGACGGAGCNCAGAAGTTGCTTGAGCGNGGGGTNGTTGAGGTNGCNCCNCTTGCGTTTATGCGTGGTCGAACCCTCAACAATTCNTTCATCATTCTTGACGAGGCTCAGAACACGACACCNGAGCAAATGAAGATGTTCCTCACCCGAATCGGTTTCGGATCGAAGGTTGTTGTTACCGGTGATGCGACTCAGGTCGACGTTCCCGACGGCCGGAGTGGTCTCAGCGGGTTGCAACACGTGCTCGACGGAATCGATGGCTTGGGTTTTGTGAGGCTTGGTGCTGGTGACGTTGTCCGTCACCGAATTGTCGCTGACATTGTTGCGGCCTACGAAGAGCGGACGTCGTCATGAAGGAGCCGTCAAGTCCCACCGACGGCAGCCAATCGCATGCGGTTGTCGTCACCGAAAACGCCCAAGACGTTGCACACGTCGACCTTGATCGGTGGCGGCGTCTTGCCGAGGCCGTTCTGCGCGCCGAGGGTGAGTCGGGTGAACTGACCCTCACCTTTGTTGATGCTGCCGACATCATCGACCTGAAAATTGAGCATTTCGGTGACGCAGGCGAGCACCCAACCGACGTGCTGTCATTCCCTCTCGATGTCGATGTGAGGGAAGGCGATGATGTGCCTCGTCTGCTTGGAGACGTCGTCATTTGTCCTGAGGTCGCCGACCTTCAGGCATCAACCCACGCCGGAACGTTTGATGATGAGATTGCGTTGCTCGTCGTGCATGGCATTCTTCACATCCTCGGCTTCGATCATGAAAGCGACGCTGAGCGTAACGAAATGCAGTTGCGCGAGCGCGAACATCTCATCAATCAGTTCTGGCACGGTGAGGTGCCTGATGGGTTTAGTTTTGATCACCGGTCAGAGGTGAGGTCATGAACGGCGCCAACCTCGTGATGCTGCTCGTCATCATTGTGCTGCTGTTCGCATTGATCTTTTTGGCGATTGCCGAAATGGGCCTGTCAAAGATGACGAAGCCCCGGGCCGCGGCGATTACCGAGGACAAACCGCGTATCGAGCCCAGTCTGACCGCCCTCGTCGACAACCCAGAAGGATGGATCAACCCCCTGCTGTTGATGGTGAACGTCTGCCAGACCGTTCAAGCAACCCTGACGGGAATCGTGGCGGGAAATCTGTTTGGGGGAGTTGGCGTGGCCGTTGGTGTCACATTGAACGTCATCGTCTTTTTTGTGCTCGCAGAGGCGGTCCCGAAGACGTATGCCGTGCTCAATCCTGATCGGGCAGCGATGATCGCTGCCCGACCGGTGCGGGCGCTGACTGCGTTTCCTCCACTCCGAATGATCTCCGCAGGCTTGATTGGCCTCACCAATGTGCTGGTGAAAGGCCGTGGTTTAGAGAGTGGCCCATTCGTGAGCGAGCAGGAGTTTCTCGGCATCGTTGAGGCCGCCGCTCAAGATGAGGTCATCGAACACGAGGAGCGCGAACTCATCGAGTCGATCATCGAGTTTGGTGACACCGTTGCTCGGGAGGTCATGGTTCCTCGACCTGACATGGTGACGGTGGCGAATACGGCAACCATCACCGATGCGCTTAACCTTGGAATTGCGCATGGCTTCAGTCGCTTACCGGTTTCAGGCAGTGACGAGGATGACATCGTGGGTCTCGCCTTCACGAAAGACCTGATGCGCGCAGAGCGCGAAGGCCGTGGTGACCTTCCGGTACTCGACCTTGCGCGAGATGTGACGTTTATTCCGGAAAATAAACCCATTGCCCGGCTGATGCGTGAGATGCAGGACAGCAAGTTTCATATTGCGATCGTTGCTGATGAGTACGGCGACATTGCCGGGCTCGTCACTCTCGAAGACTGCCTCGAAGAGCTCGTCGGTGAAATTGTCGATGAGTACGACGCGGAAGAACATGACATCGAGCGCTTCGACGACGGCACATTGCTGGTTGACGGCGGTCTCAACATCGGTGATGTCGCTGATGAACTTGGCATTGACATTCCGAACGAAGATTTTGACAGCGTCGGCGGGTTCGTCTTCTCTGCGCTTGAGCGCGTGCCTGAACCTGGTGATGCGATCGACTTTGAGGGTTTTGCGTTTGTTGTTGAGTCGGTGGAAGGGCGGCGCGTACGTCGCGTTCGCATTACTCCCGCTCCACAAGACGGTGGCGACGACTCTGCAGCCGAGGCCCCATCTGACTAACTGTCGTTTGTAGCCCTTCATGTACATTCGTCGTATGGACGTATCTCTTGAAGGAAAAGTTGCGCTCGTCACCGGCGCATCACGAGGAATTGGTCAGGCGATTGCAGAAACAATGGCTGCCTCTGGCGCCAAGGTCATGTTGACGTCCCGGAAGCTCGATCAACTTGAAGCGGTAAAGGCTGAGATGGAAGGTGATGTAGATGTCATCGCCTCGCATGTCGGTGATGCTGACTCCGGTGAGAAAACGGTGGCGGCGACAATCGAGCGTTTCGGTTCGCTTGACATCCTTGTGAATAATGCTGGAACGAACCCGTATTACGGCCCGGTGCTTGAAGTTGATCAGGGCCGTTGGGACAAGACCTTTGAGGTCAACCTTCGAGGACCAATGTTCTGGTCAGCGGCCGCCCATCGCGCCGCATTCGCAGAGAAGCCCGGAGTCATCATCAATATGGCCTCGGTCGGTGGGCTCCGGTCAGGGCCCCACCTCGGCGTCTACAACCTTACGAAAGCGGCACTCATACATCTGACAAAACAGCTCGCCGGTGAAATTGGCCCGACCCGAGTGCTCGGTATCGCTCCGGGGCTTGTCGTCACAGATTTTGCTCAGGTGCTTGTTGACAATTTCGGCGACAAGTTGGCGAAGGAACTTCCGGTGAAACGCCTCGGTGAGCCCCAAGACATCGCGAATCTCGCAACATTCCTTGCATCTGACCTTGCCTCATGGATCACCGGCGAAACCTACGTCATCGACGGTGGGGCGGGTGTCAAAGACGCCGCGGGGTGACGTCGCTCACACGGTGAGTTCGCTGCGTCGAACCTTTCCAAGGGCGGTGCGGGGAATGGCCTTGACGAGTTCGAGTTGTTTGGGGAGCGCGTAGCCCGGCAGTTGCGCTCGACAGTGCGCACGAATCTCGTCAAGTGACAAGTTGGGGCGTGCGCTGACGACGAACGCAGCAACGATTTGCCCCCATTCGTTGTCGGGGAGCCCGGTAACGGCGACGTCGTGAATGTCTGGATGCTGAATTAGTTGGCGTTCGACATCGTCTGGCCACACCTTTTCGCCACCGGTGTTGATGACATCGCCCCGCCTGCCTTCGACATGGAGACTCCCGTCATCGCGAAGGAATCCGAGATCACCGGTAGGTAGCCACCCATCGCTGGTGAGAGGTGAGGTGCCGTCTCGGTAACAGCGCAGAAGCATCGGCCCTCGTAAATGCACCTCGTCGTCTCGAATCTCGATCTCGACGCTGTTGAGAGGCTTGCCGTTATACACGACCCCACTTCCGGTTTCGGTGAGTCCATAGGTTGCAATGCAATGAGGTGGTCGATCGACTGGCGGACGTGCGCCCCCGAGCACGATTGCCCGAAACGGTGATGGATCAATTCGTTGGAGAGCAGTGGTCACCAGTGAAACAAGGGTCGCCTCTGACGCGCTGACAACGTCTGCATCAAACCCATCAATGACGGTGAGGGTGGTTCCGGTGATGAGAGATCTGGTGATGACAGAGAGACCGCCGACGTGCGCAAGCGGAAGGCAGGCAAGCCAATGATCATCATCGGTTACTTGCAGACGCTCTGATGTTGCTCGGGCTGACGCTTCCACCGCTGCGTGGGTGAGCACCGCTGCTTTTGGTGGCCCTGAAGAGCCGCTCGTTGCAATGACGAGGGCATCCCCAGGCTCGATCGGTTCCCCGTCGCTGAGAGCCGCTTCACCGTCTTCTGAGATAACCGTTGCGACGCCGAAGCCCTGCAGCATTGAGCGTTGTGCGGCCATGGGCAGCCGGCGATCGAGAGGAAACACTGCATCGCCTCGTTCCCACACCGATTGCAGAGCGTGAACGAAATCTGGTGATCCAGGAAGGTTGAGGGCAGTGAGTTTGGGCATGTCTCGAGCGGGGGTCAAGTTGTGAACCCGGGGTTCATGCACCATCATTGCCGAAGTATGAGCAGAGCGCCATCACTACGCATTTGGATTGCGGGTGCTCGTCCGCGGACGTTGCCTGCAGCTGTGGTGCCAGTCGCGGTAGGTGCTGCGGTTGCGGTCGACGACTCGGGGTGGTCATCGGTGTCGTGGGCTGGCGTCGTTCTTGCCCTGGTGGTCAGCTTGTTGTTGCAGGTGGGGGTGAACTACGCGAACGATTATTCAGATGGGGTTCGTGGCACTGATGATGTGCGGGTTGGCCCGCTTCGGCTTGTTGCATCTGGTTCTGCAACGCCTCAAAAAGTGCGAGCGGCTGCGCTCACGAGCCTTCTGCTGGCCTCGGTGGCTGGTTGTGCTCTGGCGGTAATGACGTCGTGGTGGCTTATTGCGGTTGGAGTCGCTGCTGTACTTGCGGCCTGGGGGTATACGGGTGGTCCGAAGCCATACGGCTACCTCGGTCTTGGTGAGGTGTTTGTGTTTGTGTTCTTCGGTTTGGTTGCAACGGTGGGTACGACGTTCGCTGCAGTCGAGCAATTCCTGTGGAGGTCGTGGGTAGCAGGTGCTGGGGTTGGTGCGCTCGCCTGCGCGTTGCTGGTCGTAAATAATTTGCGTGACTTGCCGACTGATCGAGATGTCAACAAGCGAACACTGGCGGTTCGGCTTGGCGACGCTCGCACGCGAGTCATGTTCACCACGCTTGTTGTTGCGGCGTTAGCGAGTTCGGTTGCAATCGCTGACCTCGGGGCTCTTATCGCTCTGGTCCCTGCGGTGCCGGCGCTATCGGTGGTGAGAACGATTCACAGTGGAGTAGTCGGTGCAGAACTCATCCCGGTGCTGGGCTCGACAGGGAAATTGCAGTTGTTATTTGGCGTGTTGTTGAGCGTCGGTCTCGTCATTATGTAGACGGTGAGCGTGTGCTCACGCTGTTCGCCCAATCGACCACGTGATCAGCGAATTCTTTGCTGTTTTCAAGGTGGGCAGCGTGGCCCGCTTCGCTCATAGTGACATGTTTGGCTTGGGGCATTGTTTGTGTAAGACGTGTACCGAGCGCGCAGAATTTTTCGTCTTCACTGCCGGTCACGACGAGGGTGGGAACATCGACTGAGGCGAGTTTGTCCCAGAGCGGCTGTTGGCATCCGGTGCCTGCGTGGCGTAGAGATTCAGCGAGGCCGGTGCTGCTATTGCGGTGTCTCGCTGCGAGGTCAGTCGCGCTTGGTCGAAGACGTGAGAACAGCGGAAGGGCCATCCATCGTTGTAGAAATGAAGAAATCCCGTCGCGCTCGATGCTGTCAGCCAGAAGGTGATCGGCGTTTCGTCGTTCTTCACGTTCCTCGCTTGTGTCGAGCCCAGCTGTTGTGCTGACGAGCACAAGTGCAGTGACGACCTCGGGATGCTGGGTGGCGATATGGAGCAGGTAGCGACCGCCCATTGAGTACCCGATCCAGATTCCGGGTGAGGCCAGTTCTGCGATCGCGGTGGCGCCCTCGGTGAGGGGGTAGGGGAGGGTCATGCCGTTACCGTGACCAGGCATGTCGGGAGCCCAAAAGGTTGCTGCGGGAAGGCTCTCTTTCAGTGCAGCGATGGGTTGAGCCCAACTTTCGGAGGTTTGAGTGAACCCATGGAGAAGGTTGAACTGCATGGTGATGTTCTAGGCCTCGTTCATCCGATCAGCGAGCCGTCTCAGTACGCGCTCAAATGTCTCAGACTCTTGGGCGCCAGGAATCGACCACTGCCCCTCGACGACATATGTCGGGACGGCCGTGATGCCGAGTTCGGAGGCTCCGAGTAACTCATGTCGCACTTCCTGTTCACCCTCGTGCGTCTCGAGAAATGCGAGGGTGTCGGCTCGATCTGCGCCGAGCTGTTGCATGAGGTCAGCGAGCTCATCGGGGTCACCAATGTTGTTTCCGTTGGTGAAGTACGACGCAAGAAGTAGTTCTTTCACCTCTGCTTGAGCGACTGGTGAGTCGGGTTGACCGGCCCGCCAAATCAATCGGTGTGCAAGGAGGGTGTTTGCTCGCTGTGCGTTGTCCATCTGGAAGTCGAGTCCGGCTTCGGCAGCGACTGACGTCACGTGAGTGAGAATGCGGTCGGCTTGCTCAGGTCCACCAAATTTTCGTTCGTATACGCCCCGCACCGGTTCGGTTTTTCCAGGCGACGCAGTCGGATCGAGTTGATATGCCCTATAGGTGACGTTGACGTGGATCTCATCTCCGAGATTTGCGACAGCAGACTCAAATTTTCTCTTTCCGATGTAGCACCAAGGGCATACGACATCAGACCAAATATCGATGTTGATGGTGGGCGTGTCGGAAATCGTCATAACACGACGATACGTCGTCAGCGATAAGGCCGTATCGTCGGGGCTGTGTCGGCATCGGCAACTTTTTCTACGACGCTATTTGACGAGTGGGTTTCGCTCGGCCTCACCGACGTTGTCATCGCTCCGGGGTCCCGCAGCACCCCGTTGACGATTGCGGCTTCTCGGGAAGAGAGGATTCGCACTCACGTGATTCTTGATGAGCGTGTTGCGGCGTTCGTGGCACTCGGACTCGGGTTGCGCGGACGTCCCGCCGCCCTCATCTGCACGAGCGGAACTGCTGCCGCGAACTTTTTGCCAGCGGTTGTCGAGGCGGGCCTCTCCGGAGTGCCGATGCTCGTGTGTACTGCCGACCGGCCGCCCGAGCTTCGTGGAGTCGGCTCCCCGCAGACGATCGACCAGATCAATATCTATGGATCTGCCGCAAAGATGTCGATCGATGCTTCCGTGCCCGATGACTCCGAGCCATCGACGTGGAGAACATTCGCTCGCGAGATGTATGTAGCTGCCGGAAGCGGCCCGGTGCATCTCAATCTCCCGTTCCGTGAGCCGCTCCTTGGAGAGGTTGATGAACTCCCGGCGCCCTTGGCTGAGTTGTCGACTGAAGAGGAGCGACCCGCGCTGGTTGCGCTTCCCGAGTCGGTCCAGGTGGAGCGTGGCATCATCGTCGCTGGCGGTGCATCAGGGGTTGATGCGCACACGATGTCTCGCATTGCTGAGGCATTGAGTTGGCCAATTCTTGCTGATCCGCTCTCCGGTGTGCGTTCTGACGCCCGCTCGGTCGCAAATTTTGATGTCCTCCTTCGTCACGAGGGATTTGCAAACAGCCATATCCCGCAAGCGGTGCTTCGATTCGGCCGACCGCCCGCATCCAAGGTGCTGTCGATGTGGGTGAAAAACTCGGGCGCTCCGGTGATCCAAGTTGGGGGCCCAGGCGTGATCGACCCCGACCACAACGTGGTGGTTCACTGTTCAGCCGATGACGTTGACGCTGCGATCGCTCAAGGGTTCTTAGGGGCGACGGGCTCGCGCTGGGCTGAATCGTGGAGAACGTCATGGCTCGATGTGGATGCGATCGCAGAACAGACCCTCAGCGAGTTACTCCTTGCGCCCGAGCTGTCAGAGCCCACCGTTGCTCGAGTTGTTGCTGATGCCGCGCCGAGTAATGCCCGGGTGGTGGTCTCTTCGTCGATGCCGGTGCGAGATCTCGAATGGTTTGGAGGGCGTCGGGCGGCTGCGCATTCGAATCGTGGGGCCAACGGTATTGATGGCGTCATGTCGACATCACTCGGCCTTGCTCTCACCGGTGTGCCGGTCATCGCGGTCATTGGTGACCTTGCGTTTGTGCATGACAGCAACGCGCTGTGGGGGATTGGGGCCCACGATGTTGACCTTCGAATCATCGTGATCGATAACGACGGGGGCGGAATCTTTTCTTTTCTTCCTCAAGCATCAGAGTTGCCGAGTGCCGAGTTTGAACGCCTGTTTGGGACCCCGCATGGCACAGATCTCCGCGCCGTTGCTACCGCCCACGGTGTTGAAGCGGTGTCGGTACAAGATCGTGACGAACTCATCAGAGAACTCGCTGTGCCGGGCCCACGTGTGATTCGGGTTCCCAGCAATCGTCGCCGAAATGTTGCGGTGCATGAACTCCTCGTCGATGAGGTTCGCAAAGCGATTGGTTGAGGCGATGGTTGCCCGCGGCTAGGGCCGGATGATCGCTCCCAGCATCGCTTGCAACTTCGCCTGTGTTTCAGCAAGCTCCGCTTCAGGGTCGCTGTCTGCGACAATTCCGCCACCGGCGACGATCCGAGCGTGGTGGCGATCGTCAGAAAACTCGGCGCAGCGCAGTGAAACTGCCCATTCGCCGTCGCCTGCAGCATCTACCCATCCGACCGCTCCGCCGTATCGGCCTCGGGTGAACCCCTCAGAATTCATGATGAGATCAATCGCCGAGGCCCGGGGGTGGCCACCGACCGCAGGAGTTGGTTGGAGTTCTCTGAGCAGCTCGATGACGGTCGGTTGTGGCTCGCTGAGATGACCCTCTGCGAGTGAACCCAGGTGTTGCACATTGGCCACCTTGATGATCGATGGCTCTGGTGTCCAGTCGAGGTAGCTGCAGAAAGGCAATAGCGAGTCTCTCACCATCTCGATTGCTGCTTGGTGCTCAATTTGGTTCTTTTCGCTGGCCAGTAGCTCAGCAGCAAGTTGGGCGTCAACGTCGTCGTTTCCTGTTGTTCGAGTCGTGCCGGCGAGAGGGTGCGAACGGACGGTGGCACCGTTGACGCTGACGAGCAGTTCGGGTGATGCCCCCACGAAGCCTTGTATTGAAAAGCGGTAGGTAGAGCCAAAGGTGGCATCGAGGCGTCGGAGCACGGCATGAATGCTCATTGCGTGGTCGGCGGTCACCATCACTGGCCGGGCGATAACCGCTTTGCGAAGTTTGCCTGATCGCACTGCATCGCGGGCTCCGGTCACCGCTTCGAGGTAGGTCGAGATNGGAATTGGAGAGGTGACCTGGAAGCTGTTCGCCGTGGGAGGTGGCGGCGGATTCACTGTGAGAGACCCAAATATGCGGTCGACGTCNTGCTCAGCTGCACACACAACTGCGAATCGGTGCCCCGATCCGTCATCGACGATGGTGAGTTCGGGAATCGTCAGTGTTGCAGGAGCTCCGGGCAGAAAGTCGACGCATCCGAATGCAAGGGGAAGCAGAGCGTTGTCTGCAGATGATTCGTTCCGTCGCTCAATTGTGAGGAGNTCCTCGACGGCTCGGTCGACATCGACGACTGCTGAACAACCAATCCCCACCCGACCAGACGTTGCACTTTTGAAGAGCAGTCCGTCATCACCAGCAATATCGACGAGCGGNACGTGCTCAAACGGTGTGCCCGCAAGGTCACGGGTGACGGCGATCACAGTGGGTCTCGAGTGCCGGTGAGAAGCTGGGTGAGCCCGCCGCTGAGTTCAGCGTGGTGGGCATCAGCGAACCCAGCGTCTTGAAGGGCGGCGACCATCTCGGTTGGAGATGGCAGGTAGGCGACACTTCTTGGCAGGTAGCGGTAGGCGCCGCGGTCGGAGAGGAGACCTCCGATAAACGGNACTATTTTGCCGAANTAGATCGAGTTGCCCCATCGAATCACCGGNTTACTTGGTACTCCGACATCGAGGAGAGCGATGCGGCCTCCGGGACGAACCACGCGTGCAAGTTCGTCAAAAAACTCATTGAGGTTGGTGAGGTTCCGTAGTGCGAATCCGCACGTGACTCCGTCTACCGAATGTGATGAGNTTGGGAGTNGCAAAATGTCGGTTTGCACTCGNGGGGAGCCTGATCTGTCAGCTGCGAGCATCCCAAAACTCAGATCCATCGAGATCGGGCGAAGATTGGCATTGGCGAGATCGATGCAGAGGTCGCCGGTGCCCGACGCAAGGTCGAGAACGACTGCACCCGGTGGAAGGCGCAAATCTCGAACGGCGCGCTTCCGCCACCGAGTGTCGAGCCGAAACGTCATGATGCGATTGACCATGTCGTATCGAGGCGCAATGGTGTCGAACATTTCTCGAATCGCTGCGCGCTTTTCATCGCCCTGAGGCAACGTGTCACCCTCCCAAGGCCGAACATTCGTTGGGTTGGCACGTGAATCGTCGTCGGTCACAGTGTGCAGGCTACGACGACCCGGCTCGCACCGCTCACTCGAGTGCGGTCAGACTCACATCATGATTGATTTCAGTTTTCCGCCTGAGGTTGACGAGGTTCGACTTCGAGTTCGCGAATTTATGGATACTCGGGTTCGGCCTGAGTGGGAACAGATCGATCAATCTGAACGCCGTCAGGTNGTTGAGTGCATTGTGAAGTTGCGCGAAGAAGCACGCAACGAATGGCAGTTGTGGCTTCCCCATATGCCTGAGGAGTGGGGCGGAATGGCTCTTGGTCCGACGGCGATGGCAGCGGTGTCGGCAGAGGCTGCAAAGGTGTCGATCGGACCGTTTGTGTTGAATGCCCAAGCGCCAGATGAAGGAAACCAGCACACGTTGTTGCACTGGGGCACTGATGAGCAGAAAGAGAAGTATTTGAAGCCGCTCTGTGAGGGGACTGCTCGTTCATGTTTTGCCATGACTGAACCTGAGGTCGCCGGTTCAGATCCGACGTTGATAAAGACNACGGCGTATCAAGACGGCGATGAGTGGGTGGTCAACGGNCATAAGTGGTTTATTTCNGGTGCCCGGGGTGCGAAATTTGCNTTGCTCGTCGCTCNCACCGAAGACGACCCTGAGATACCGCAAGCAGCGAATAGTTGTTTCATCGTCGATCTGCCTTCTGACGGTTGGGAAGTGGTGAGAGATGTTCAGACAATGTCGGGTGGACACAACCACTGCGAAATTCGAATCACCGACCTTCGTGTGCCCGCCGCAAATATGTTGGGCGGCCCAGGCCAGGGGCACTTGCTTGGCCAATATCGGCTAGGTCCGGCTCGCCTTGCACATTGCATGAGGTGGATCGGTCAAGCGGAAAATGCGCTCGACATGATGGTGAGTCGATCGATGGAGCGGTATTCGCACGGCTCGCTGCTCGCAGAGAAGCAGGGCATCCAGTGGCTCATTGCGGATTCCGCTGTCGAGCTGTACCAGTGCAAGTTGATGGTGTTGCATGCTGCGTATCAGATTGAACAACAAATGGATTTCACGGCAGTCGTGTCGATGGCGAAACACTTTGTGGCGAACAGTTTGTGGCGCATTATCGACCGGGCGATTCAGGTTCACGGGGCGCTCGGGTATTCCACCGACACGCCCCTTGCGCACATGCTGCAGCAAGCGCGGTGGGCACGATTTGCCGATGGTGCTGACGAGATCCATCAGATGCGGATCGCTCAGCGCACCATCGCTGCGTTTAATGACTTGGGAACAACGAAGGCTGCGACGGGAAATTTGCCGCTGTAAAGCCGACGATCTCAGTTAGCTGTGAGACATGGCGATCGCTCGAGCCCATGGGTAATCGGCTTTGCCGGCGGGGGAGCGTCGGATGTGTTGAACGACAGCGAGGGCTTTCGGATGCTTATAGCGAGCGAGATGCTGCATTGTCGATGTGACGTCGACAAGGGTCGGAGCAGCGAGATCCTCGGAGTTCAGTGAGATGACGGCGACGACTTCACTTCCCCACACATCGCTCGGCACGCCAACGACGACGCAATCGCGAACCGACTGATGTCTCAGCACGGCCTCTTCGACTTCCTCTGCAAATACTTTCTCGCCGCCGGTGTTAATACACACGGCTTCGCGTCCGAGTGCTTCAATCGATCCATCAATGAGATGCTTGGCATGATCGCCGGGAGCTGAGTAGCGCACGCCATCGATAGTGCGAAACACCTGAGCGGTTTTATGTTCGTCGTTGAGATAGCCGAGCGGTAATCGGCCGGTTGTTCCGAGCCAGCCGATCTCATCGTCACCGGGTTGGAGCACTGCATCAAGGCGCTCGTTAAGCACTGCGGTTCGATCTGGTCGTGGTTTGAATGTTCCGGATGTCGCAGAACCGAATGACGAGACGATCGACATTTGTCCGCCTGTTTCTGATGATCCAAAACCATCGACAATGAGCACCGTCGGCAGGTGTTCGAGTATCCGGGCTTTCGTGGCGCTTGTGCACGGTGCACCCCCGGTAAGGAGGACGTTGAGGCTATGGGGGTCGAAGTCCCCAGAGTCAAGTTGCTCGAGGAGAGGCCGCGCAAACGACTCACCTACGATGCCAACCGTCGTAGCTCCATGATTCTCGATCGCCCTCCACGTATCGACCGGGTCAAAGTGCTCTGCGTGATCAGGGATAACGATTGAACCTCCCGCAAGCAAGGTNCGCATNGCCATCCATTGGCCGGCACCGTGCATGAGGGGNGCGCACGGCAGCGTTCGAAGNTCAGGCCGAAGCGTTTCGAGAAAACGNTTCACCGGTTGTGGCGCGCGTGCCGCATCAAAACATTCGATAACAGCGTCAGCGTTTCGCCACATCACGGCCCGTGGACGACCGGTCGTGCCACCGGTAAGGACGAGATATAGGTCGTCGCCTGAGGCGAGTGGAGGCTCCAGTTGTTGGGGATGCGTGTGAAGGAGTGTCTCGTAGTCGTGCGCAGTGGAGATCACGGTGTCACCGCTATCGGTGACTTCGATGACGACCTTGACGTGCGGCAATCGAGGTAGCGCTGCAGNGAGCACATCGGCGTAGTCGCTGTGCACTGCAACTGCTGTTGCGTGCGCGTAATTCAAGGTGTCAACGAGTTCGTCTGCCGTATAGCGGTGGTTGACATTGACTGGGGCAACTCGACTCGCAAATGCGGCGCACATCAGTTCNAGGCATTGCGGTGAATTGTGCATCAGCAAGGCAAGGTGATCTTGACCTGATTCGTGATGCGCAAGCTCATTACGTTCGCGATGGCACCCGAGACCGAGGGCGTTCAGTGCTGCACTGGCGCGTTCGACTCGCTCGATGAATTGTGTGTAGGTCGACGACGTTGAGCCAGGTCCGCCAATACAGCGTGCGTCGCCGCGCGCTTCCGCAACGGCTCGAAGGATGTCAATGAATGCGACATCGCTGCTGTCGTGCACCTGGTCGGCTGTCATTGCGTTGGGTGGCGCCTGAGCGCCGGNGTGTTACTCGTAGGAGCGGAACACAACCTCTGCNACGCAGCTTGGCTTNTCTGCACCTTCACACTCGAANNTGAACTCCATAGTGCTTTGAATGCCGCCGGAGATATCGGTGACGTCAAGAAGTTTGACGCCCAGTCGAAGGTTTGAACCAACCTTTACCGGTGACATGAACCGAACCTTGTTCGTTCCGTAGTTGACGCCCATCGAGAATCCTCCGATGGACACGACCTGCGGGTANAGCGCAGGTCCGAGCGACAAGGTGAGNTANCCATGGGCAATCGGTGCACCGAACGGGCCCGCTGTGGCGCGCTCGACATCGATGTGAATCCACTGGTGGTCACCGGTCGCATCTGCGAATTGNTTGACTTGTTCTTGAGAGATCGACACGTATGGGCTGTAGCCGAGGTGCTCCCCGATAAGGCCTTTGAGTTCGTCTGCTCCGTTGATAATTCGTGGGCTCATTCGGACAGCATGTCAGAGGATGTTCAGTTTTGACGAGGCAGCGGTGTTGACTAGAGATGTGGCAGAAACCGCCGTTGACGGCAATGATAACTACCGATCCGGCCTTGTTGGCCTGCTCGGCCGACCCAATGTCGGCAAGAGTTCGCTCGTCAATGCAATGTGCGGNCACAAGGTGTCGATCGTCTCAGACAAACCTCAAACAACTCGCCATCGGGTGATGGGTNTTCTCACCCGTCCATCGAGTCAACTCGTCTTTGTNGATACTCCTGGTCTGCATAAACCGGTCTCGGCNCTCGGTGAGCGCGTGAATTCAACGGCACTTGAAAGCGCATCAGATGTCGATATGCAGTGTCTGGTTCTTGATGCAACCCGCGCTTTCGGGACAGGCGATCAGTGGGTTGCCGATCGGCTTCAGCGAGATCGTCTTGTCGTGGTGGTGAACAAGGTCGATATTGCGGCCCGAGATCAAGTTATNNCGATGCTNGGTGCCGCTTCAGAGCTCGATGCCTCGGCTTATTTCCCAGTGTCAGCGAAAAGTGGCNAGGGGCTTGANGGCCTCATCGATTTTTTNCTCGANCAGNTGCCTGAGGGGCCTCAATGGTTTCCNGAAGGGGACCGNAACGATATGAGNGAGGAANTGTGGGTGGCCGAGTTGGTTCGTGAGCAGCTCCTCGCCGTTATGCGNGACGAACTTCCGNACTCAATTGCGACTCGGGTNACNGAATGGGAGTGGCCTCGCATCCGTTGTGACATCATCGTNGAACGTGAGAGCCAGAAGGGCATGGTGATCGGTAAGGGCGGGTCGATTTTGCGAGAGGTGGGGACGCGTGCCCGAGCCCAAATGCCTGAAGGAGCCTTCCTGGAGNTGAAGGTNAAAGTCGATAAAGATTGGCAGCGACGTCCCGACCGGGTTGAGCGTTTGGGCTATTAGCGGTCTTCAACGGTCGTCGAGGTTGAGGTCGTTGACTACTCATCCGGAATCGTTGTTGTCGACGTCGTTGTCGATTCGGGTACCGAGGTCGCTGGCAGGGAAGAAGTCGTTGTCGAGTCGATGGGCACCGATGTTGATTGTGGTACCGATGTGGTAGTAACTGACGTTGTGCTGGCCACCGGTGGTCGGGCGTCGACGCCAAAGAGTAATTGTGAGTAGTCGGTCCATGCCACTGGTTGTCCGGGTTCGCTATTCGATCCGAGTAGGGGAACGTAGACGCTGATTGGTTGGCCGCCGACAAGAAATATGACCTGACCGATACCACCCTCGTCCGAGGTGAAGAGGGTGAGGGTGAGAACGATCTGGGCGATGGCCCGGCGTTGTTGAGCACTTCCGAGTTGATTGATCGCAGATCGAGAAAGATTGACAGTGGCAAGCCCGCGGTCAACGCCAAAACTCAATACAAGACCGCGTGAAACCTCTGTCTCCAGTTCTGGTTGGGCATCGGCTGGCGGGCTGCTGAGTTGATCGAGGAGGTCCCTGCCCGAAACAGGAAAGGGGAGGTCGACCTGTGTCGACTCAAGTTCGCGACTGAACCGCCTGACGTACACGACATCGACTGTTTGCTGATCGGCTGCGACCGTCGTGGTCGTGGTTCCCGGTGCTGGGTCCGTTGCGATCGTTGTCGTGGTAGTCGAGGTGCTCGTCTCTGCAAGGCCGTAGGGGATGTCGTCGAAGAGTGTCGCTTCGGAGTCGGTTTGTAGACCGCAGGCGGTGACCATCAGCGATATCGCTCCAACGGTTGCGAAGAGCCGCAGATGTCGAGAATGAGACCGTTTCACGAGCCCCCCGTCGGCATGTCGTGGTCGATCAGGGTGGGCTCGGCTTTTGGAAGAACGACGACGAAGCGGGCACCTCCAGCGGGCGAGTCATCGACGTAGGCCCAGCCACCGAGCGCTGCTGCATGTTCGGCGACGAGGGCGAGCCCGAGCCCGGTTCCCTCACGTGCTCGGGCGGCGCTTCCGCGGGTGAATCGTTCGAAGATGCGCACCCGGTCATGTTCGTCGACACCTCGTCCGGCATCGTCGACGGTGACCACAATGTCGCCGATTCGTTGGGTCGAAATTGAAACCTCTGTGGCTCCTTCTGCGTGAATGTGAGCGTTTTCGACAAGATTCGAGAGAATTCGCTCGAAGCGAACTCGATCGGTGACGGCGATAATTGGTGTGCCGGACTTGAGAGAAAGCCGGGTTGATGGAGTTGATGACCGAGCAATGATTCGACTTGCGAGATTCCCAATGTCGACCTCTTCGAGATGACCATCGATTGCGCCTGCCTCAAGTCGTGAAAGTTCAAGAAGGTCCATGACCATTGCGTCAAACCGTCGAACTTGGGCGATGAGAAGATCGAGGGCTTGCTGGGATCGTTCGGAGAGTTCGCTTCGTCGAGATGCGAGCACCTCTGCAGCAGCGGTCATNGCAGTTATNGGTGAGCGCAGTTCGTGGCTGACCTCAGAGGCAAAACGTTCTTCGCGTTCGATACGGGATTGAACAGCATCGGCCATGTTGTTGAAGGCAACGACGAGGCGACTGAGTTCGGGGTCGTCGGTCGGCTCGAGACGGGCATCGAGTGAGCCTCCAGCAATGTCGCCGGCGGTAGTGGCCACACGGGTAAGCGGGCGAAGCAAACCGCGGCTTGTACTGAAGCCGAAGAAGACGGCGAGAAGAGCCGCTAGGGCGGAACCGATGAGAAGCGCAGTCACGAGCACGGCGAGGGTGCGCTCGGTGCCGCTGAGGGAGAATGCTTCGAAATAGCCGGAATTGCTCGCCTCGATATGAATGCCGATGCCGATGTACTTCTCGCCTTCGAGCTCGAAGAGTTGTTGTCCGGAATTGCCGGCGGTCACCGTGTCTCGCAGCGAGTCAGGAAACGCAGATGCTGGATATTGCAGGAGCGATGTGAGCGAAGGTTGTGTGAGAACGGCGAAGCCGTCAGACCCAATGTCAAGTTGCTGAAAGGTTTGGGCCACAGTGTTGCGCTCGAAGGCCTCGCGAAGTTCGAGTGCGTGGTCAAAGGCGGATGAGCGAGCAGTGGTAACTCGTTGATCGATGAGTGAGTCTCGAGCGACGGAGTATGCCGCTGTGGTAAGACCAAGACCTGCGAGAAGGCCAATAATCCCGAAGAATGCTGCTACTCGAGACGTCAGTCGAGGCGAACGCAAACGGATCATGTCGACACACTAGGCGAGACTGTTGCTCCGCTGCCGGTGGGACACCAGGGGGAGGTCGGTCTCCCACCGGTGCAGCGTGAACAACTTCCGATTGTGTCAGGGGCGTATTGCGAACTCTTGCGAGAATTGTGCGATTTCTGTAACAAAAACTCCCCCTAGTCGTTGTGCCATCAGCATGAGACGGTCCGAAAGTGGCACACTTGCGGTGTGCACAAGGTGCTCTTTATCGAAGATGATGACGCAATCCGGCTTGCGTTGCGATTAGCGCTCGAAGACGAGGGCTATGAAGTTGTTGAAGCGCACGACGGAGCGAGTGGGCTCGTGCAGTTTGGGCAATGTCAGCCCGATGTGGTGTTGCTCGACCTTCGGCTTCCCGATTTGTCGGGTTTTGAAGTGTGCAAAGCAATGCGGTCATCGTCGACGGTGCCGATCATCATGGTGACTGCTCAGACGGAGGCGGCCGACATGGTCGCAGGGCTTGAGGCAGGAGCCGACGATTACATCACGAAGCCGGTCGTGCCGAAGGTGTTATCGGCTCGAATTGCTGCCGTCTTGCGTCGCGTGAGTTACGAATCTCCAGGCGATCAGAGCCACGATGACGTCCTACGTTTCGGCGATCTTGAGTTGCGTCGTGAGCAGGGCATTGTGACGAAAGCAGGAGAGGAGTTGTCGCTCACTCGAACTGAGTTTCGGATGCTTTGTGAGTTCGCCGAGCACGCAGACGCAGTGCTGAGTCGTGATCAACTTCTCGAACATGTGTGGGGGTATGAATACCTTGGAGATTCTCGTCTCGTCGATGCCCATGTTCGACGGTTGCGCTTAAAGATTGAAGACACGCCAGACGACCCGCAACGCATTGTCACGGTGAGGGGTTTGGGTTACCGGCTCATTTCGTAGCGACTATTTCGCTGCCGGATTCCAGGCAGGTAATCGCTTTTCGATGAAGGCGGCCATGCCCTCTGCGGCATCGGGCCCAGAGAATAACTCTTCACTGAGGGCGCGCATTTCGGTGAATCCGGTTTCGCGATCAAGCGTCGACACCCGTNGGAGCATTGCTTTTGTCGCAGTAACGGCTCGTGGAGCCCCGGCAAGAATTCCATCGATGAGGCCATTAACGGTTGCGGAGACATCTTCGGTGACATGAGTGATGAGACCCATGTCTCGAGCATCTGCAGCCGTGAACACTTCTCCGGTGAGCATTGCGGCNGCGATTTTGCCTGGGGGAACCCGTCGGAGGATCGGCACCGAGATGATTGCTGCGGCAACTCCAATTCGAACCTCGGTCAGCGCAAAGGTCACCGNGTGGTCAACAACGATGAGATCGCAGGAGGCCATNAGGCCCAGCCCGCCAGCNCTCACCGCACCATTNACGGCAGCGATGGTNGGGCGTGGCGTATCCATCAGGCGTTCAAGAGCANTCACCATTGGGCCNGAGTCNGGAGGCCCGGAAGACCGTTCTTTGAGGTCGGCGCCAGCACAGAATGCTGGCCCTTCATGTCTAAGAATGATGGCTCGCGCATCATTGGCTTCGGCTTCGTCGAGTGCGATGTGAAGTTCTTCGAGAAGTTGTCGTGAGAGGGCGTTTCGGTTGTGCTGGGAATCAAGGGTGATCGTTGAGATCCTTTGAACGGCCTCATGCCGCACGAGTTGCATTTCCGTCATTCCATTGACCGTAGTCCTTGCCGGTATCGGTGTGACGAAAACAATGACATCTGTCGTGGGTTTTCAACCGGCAACAATCCGAAACTTGAGATTGCAGGTCGAGCGGCCTGTGTATCGGAATGCAACAGATCGATTGGGATGAGAGTGAAATGAAAGAAACCCCTTTGACCCCAGCTTCAGCGGTTTCGGTATCTGATGCTCGTTTCATCATGCGGATTGACCGGGTGGTGAGTCCACAATCCCGTCAGCGAAGAATCTCCCGATAACGAACTTGGAACGGTCAATCACTGCTGCATGAGCGCGTGACGCTCTACCCGTTCGCAATAGCGCGAAGGAGATCCTCGGCTTCAGCCCGTTCACGTGTGCGACGCATTGGCGGTAGCGCCGAGATGATGTCCCAGCGGTAGCGGGCGGTGCCAAGCCGGCGATCCATCACCGCAACGACTCCTCGGTCGCTATCACTTCTGATGAGTCGCCCGCTCGCTTGGGCAAGCATTGTCGCTGCGCGGGGAAGGTCGATTTCCTTGAAGGCTCGTTGGCCGATGAGTTCTCGTCGGGCTCCGAGGAGGGGATCATCGGGGCGAGGGAAGGGAATTCTGTCGATGACGACCAATGAAAGGGCTCGCCCTGGCACGTCAATTCCTTGGAAGAGCCCAGTGGTTGCAAATAAGCAACTGTCCTCGTCTGTGGTGAATTCTCGAATAAGGGCGGGTTTCGGTAGGTCTCGCTGAGTGAGGATTCGAAACGGTAGGCGCTCCCTCATTGCGTCGGCTGCCTCGTCCATCGCCGACCAGCTTGTGAACAGTGCCAAGGTCTTGCCTTCAGCTGCTGAGATGAGCTGCTCGAGGTCGTCATGCATTGCCGTTCGAAATCCGGGGTCATTCGGTTGTGGCAGATGCATTGCGCAGTACAACAGCGAAGTTGATTCGTAATCGAATGGACTACCAACATCGACGAAGTCGGCACCCTCCAGGCCGATGCGGTCGGCAAGGTTCATGGGAACGGTTGCGCTGGTGAGTATTGCGGTGCGTTGCGACCAGACACCGTCGGCAAGGGTTGGTCCGACGTCGAGTGGGGCGAGTTCAAGACGACGAGATCCCGGCGCACCGGAAACAAAAATGACGTCGACGGTGGATGGGCTCAAGAACCGGTCGAGGGTGTCGATTGCTCGAGTTAATGTGACCTGTGCTCGAAGCCGGCGCTGCTGGGCATCAACATCGTCGATCGACAGTTCTGAAACAAGGGTGAGCGCTCGGTTTTGCGAACTTCGCACGTTGCTGAGCAGCTCGGTCATCGCTGCAGGCAAAGGTGGGAGAATGCGCTCACCTGCGTAGGGCTCTAGCAGGGCAGTGAGGTCGTCGGCTTGTGAGCTGAGGTCGGCGTCGAGGTCAGGGTCAACGACAATTCGTCGAACGGCTGTCGCCACGCGCGCAAGTCGCCCGGCGCTGAGTTCAATGCCCACGGTGTTGCTCATCACATCTTCAAGCACATGGGCTTCGTCAAAGATGACGACGTCGTGGTCGCCGAGCAGTGCACCGTCGGCGGCGATATTGAGCCCGTAAAGATGGGCATTGACGACGACAACGTCGGCAGATGCGGCGTTGAAACGTGCGAACTCAGCGAAACATGATTCGCCTTGCGGGCATTGTGCAGCACCGGGGCATTCATCAGAACTCACGGTGACCGCCCGAATGGTGCTCTCGCTTGGTGACCAATCGAGTTCGGTGAGGTCACCACTGATGGTGGAATCTGCCCATGCTGCGAGACGCTCCACATCGGCTCGACCCTNGTCGTCAATGCCTTCGAGTGAGAGTTGGACACGATCAGCCGATGGAAGGCCGCCGATCTCGGCTACTCGCTGTCGACAGAGATAGTTGGAGCGGCCCTTCAGTACGGCCCAGGTAAACGAGGTGCCAGATGGTGTGTCGAGGTGAAGTTCGAGAAATGGAAGGTCTTTGTGGGCGAGTTGGTCTTGAAGGGCTTTTGTGGCGGTGACGACGACGGTCGACTTGCCTGAAACGATGCTGGGAATGAGATAGGCGAGTGTTTTGCCGGTTCCCGTTCCAGCGCGAATGACAGCGGATGTGCCCCGCCGAATACTGGTGTTGACGAGTGATGCCATCTCGCGTTGACCTTGGCGGTGCTCCGCATTGGGGATTGCGGCGGTGACGTTGTCGAGAGCCGCAAGAACGGCGTCGTCGTTGGTCACGACGCCTCGACGAGCGATAGAGCGGTATCGAGTTCAGATGCGCTGAGATCGGGCCACGCAGTATCGGTGAAGTGGATCGCTGCCCCGGCCGCCTGCCACAGCAGAAAGTTTGAGACCCGAATTTCGCCACTCGTTCTGATCATCACATCGACCGGTGGGAGATCGGCATCGTGGAGTCGTTTCGTGATGTCGTTCATGTTGAGATCAGACCCATCTGCGCGGGCGTTGCGAGCAGCGTTCATCATCTCGAATCGGCTGCCGTAGTCGAATGCCACGGTGAGTACCATCCCGGTGTTCTGAGCGGTGTCGGCGATGGCTTTGCGGATCGATCGTTGCACGAAGCGGGGCGTTCGCGATTCGGGGCTATCGAATGGTCGTCCGATCCATCTGATGCGGATGTTGTTGTCGTTGAGTTCTTCGACACGACCGAATAGTCGTTCGTGGAGTCCGAGAATGTGGCGAACTTCAGCACGTGGACGCACCCAGTTTTCGGTGGAGAAGCCGAATACCGTGAGCCAACCGATGTCACGCTGCGCTGCGGCTCGAACGATTGATGCAAGATTTTCTTCTCCTGCGGTGTGGCCCGCCGTGCGTGGCAGGTCACGTGTTTCGGCCCAGCGGCCGTTTCCGTCCATGATGCATGCGACGTGGTGACGGCCTGTCGGAAGGGTGTGGAGTTCAGGATTCATGGTGCTCCTTTGACGTTACTGCGATGCTGCGTGTCCGCTGGGGAGGGGGTCAGGAGTGAAACAATAAGGAGATGGACGGGTCGATGAACGGGGAGTCTGCGGGTGCAACTCCAGAGTCGTTAGGGCTGCACCATCTGTTGATTGTCGGTGGAAGCGGCGAGCAGTGGTCTCATCGTGAGCGCGATCGTTGGATGGAGTCGGCTCGTGAGCTCTCTGCCGCTGCGAGTGCGTTTGGTGTGAGCTGGTTGACCTTTCGGCCGTATGGCGCGTTAGGCGAGCCGGCAGTGGAGGCCGAGGTCGACCAGGTACTACATCTCGAGTCGTGCGGGGTGGTGATCGACCCGACGGCTGATGGTCGGCAACGCCTTGTCGATGCTTTTCGGGCGATTGGCGAGGGTCCGGTCAACGAGGCGTCGGTTGCGGGGTCGTTGTACGAGCCTGCCGATGGTGAGCCTGATTTGGTGGTCATTTGCGGAAGAAGTGATCGTCTACCTCCATCGTTGGTGTGGGAGCTTGCGTATGCCGAATTGGTCCTGACCGACACCGACTGGGAGCGTTTTGGCGCCCAAGATCTCGTAGCGGCAGTCACTCAGTTCGGTCAGCGCCGCCGTCGATTTGGGGGCCTTGACGCATGAGTTCACCGGCGGTTGCCAATGGTGAGCTCTATCGCGACCGAGCTGTCATTCTTCGCACCTACAAACTGCGGGAGTCTGATCGCATCATCGTGCTGCTGACGCAGCGGTCCGGCAAGGTTCGAGCGGTNGCAAAGGGTGTTCGNCGCACNAACTCAAAGTTCGGGTCTCGTTTGGAGCCGATGAGCCANGTCGAGGTTCTGCTTCGGAAAGGTCGAGATCTTGATCTGGTGAGTCAGGCCGAATCGGTTGATGGACTGACGCCGATGTTGTCATCGCTCGATCGGGCGGCGCAGGGCATGGCGGTGGTTGAGGCCGCCGACCAACTGTCGCTTGAAGGCGAACCAGATGAGCGTCTTTACACGATGCTNGTCGGNGTGTTGCGAACGATTGGTGAGTCACCATCACCGCTTAACGTTGCAGCGTTCTTCTGGAAAGTGCTTGCGATGTCGGGTCTGTCTCCGGTGCTCGACGGCTGTGTGCGTTGTGGTGAGGCTGATGGGGGAGAGACCGCCCTTGTCGCCTTCGATCTCAATGAGGGCGGCGCGCTCTGTCGACGTTGCCGTTCGGGAATACCGATATCGCCAGCCGCGCTAGACATCATGCGCGACATTCTCGGCGGTCGGTTACGCCAGGCTCTTGCGCTGGAGGAGTCTGCGGCCACAAGTGAGGTCACTGCGCTAGCAACTCGGGCACTTGAGCATCACATTGAACGTCGACTCCGAACGGTGTCAGTCTTCGAACGTCATTGAGCCGTTGGGCGATGATGTCCGTAGCCTGTTGNGTATGCCCGCAACCGATCTCGACCAAATCGTCAACCTGTGCAAGCGGCGTGGTTTTGTTTANCCGTCGGCAGAGATCTACGGCGGATTTCGGTCGACCTACGACTACGGCCCNCTCGGGTCGCTGTTGCTACGAAATGTGAAAGACGCGTGGGTTCGCGCCATGGTGCAGCAGCGAGATGACGTCGTGCTCATCGATGCGGCGATTCTCGGCCCGCCCGAGGTCTGGCAGGCATCTGGACACTTGGCGAACTTTTCTGACCCGCTTGTCGACTGCACCGCGTGCAAAACCCGCCACCGNCAAGACAAGCTGGACGACCTCAACACATGTCCAAATTGTGGGGCGATCGGTTCATTCACCGAGGCTCGTCAGTTCAACCTGATGTTCAAGACGCAGGCGGGGCCGGTTGCTGACGCAGGAGCTGATGCCTACCTTCGCCCAGAGACGGCTCAAGGAATGTTCACCAACTTCGCAAGCGTGCTGCAGACGAGCCGAAAGCGACCACCGTTTGGCATTGCGCAGGTAGGTAAGAGTTTCCGAAACGAGATCACCCCTCAAAACTGGATTTTCCGCACTCGTGAATTCGAGCAAATGGAACTTGAGTTCTTCGTGCCACCTGCAGATGGCCCGTCGTGGTACGAGTACTGGTGTCAGCATCGTCTCGAGTGGTATCGAGACCTGGGCATCCCCGATTCGATGTTGCGCCTTCGCGCCCACGACGATGACGAGCTCTCGCANTACTCAACCGGAACNGCGGACGTTGAGTTCATGTTCCCCTGGGGATGGGACGAACTCGAAGGTATTGCGCAACGCACCGATTACGACCTCACTCAGCACGCTCAACATTCCGGTGAGCGTCTTGACTATTTCGACCAGGCAACGAATGAGCGCTACGTGCCGTATGTCATCGAGCCTGCCGCTGGCGCAACTCGAACGATGGCAGCGTTCCTTCTCGCCGCATATGACGAAGAAGAAGTGAATGATGAAGTGCGAACTGTGCTTCGGCTGCACCCTCGCCTCGCCCCGTACAAAGTTGCCGTGTTGCCGCTGTCAAAAAAGGACACGCTGACACCCCTCGCACAGGAAGTGCGTCGCTTGGTGAGCGATCGTTACATGGCCGATTACGACGAGACTCAGGCGATTGGCCGCCGGTATCGCCGGCAAGATGAGATTGGCACACCGCTGTGCGTGACCGTTGACTTCGACTCACTCGATGACAAAGCGGTCACTGTGCGTGATCGTGACTCGATGGAGCAGACCCGGGTTCCTATCGATCAACTTCTCGGTGAGCTCTCAGGACGGCTTGGGTTTTAGCTGCGCTGATGGCGACGTATCTCGACCGCATTCTTGAGGCTCATCGGGCGGAGGCTGCTCGAGATGAGCGTCCCCTTGACGACCTATTCGAAGCGGCAACGGCAGCAAGCCCGACGCGTGGGTTCGCCGACGCGTTGGCTAAGGTTGATCCCGCCCGCGACGGAATCGCAGTAATTTCTGAGATCAAACGTCGGTCGCCGTCGAAAGGCGACCTTTTTGCGGGGCTTGATCCGGCGGTACTCGTGCGTCAGTACTCCGACGGCGGCGCATCGTGTGTATCGGTGCTAACCGATGAAGAGTTCTTTGGTGGCTCAGCCGAGGATCTGCGTGCCGCTCGAGAAGCCTGTGACCTCCCGGTGTTGCGCAAAGATTTCACAGTCTCTCAACGCGACGTACTGGATGCTCGAATAATGGGTGCCGACTGCCTGTTGCTGATCGCTGCTGCCCTCGAGCGCGACGAACTTGCACAGTTCCATTCACTTGCCGTTGAGGTGGGGCTTGATGTTTTGGTCGAGGTTCACGATGAGGCAGAACTTGCCATTGCCCTTGACGTCGGAGCGACGTTGATCGGCGTGAATCAACGCGATCTCGTTACCTTCGCTGTCGATCATGAGCGTGCAAGGCGAATGGGTAACGCAATGCCAGACGACGTCATTGCGGTCGCCGAATCTGGTGTGCGTCATCGTGGCGATGCGGAAGCTCTGACCGCCGCCGGATACCAAGCGGTATTGGTCGGCGAGACATTGGTGCGATCGGGTGATCCGACTGGTGAAGTGGCTACTCTTCGCGGTCACCAGTGAGTAGTTTCTGATCGTATGTTCGTCAAGATTTGCGGTATCACCACCGAGGACGATGCTCTTCTTGCGGTTGCGATGGGTGCAGACGCCGTAGGTTTTATCTTTGCGCCGTCGGAGCGCCAGGTCGCCCCGCGGCATGTGTACGACATCACGAGGAGGTTGCCGGCTGAGACGATGACGGTCGGTGTGTTCAGAAACGAATTGCCTGAGCGTGTGCTTTCAATTGCCGATAAGGCAGGGGTGAAAGCAGTTCAGCTTCATGGCGCGGAAACACCTGAGCAGGTAGCAGAGATCGTTGAGCGGGGCCCCGGTCATGGCATCCGCTGGGTGATCAAAGCATTTGGTGCTGACTCACCACACCTCGCTCGGGCTGACCGATTCCACACCGATGTTGTGCTCGTCGACGCTCCCTCGCCCGGCAGCGGCAAGGTATTCGACTGGCATATCACCGCAGATGTCCCTGATTCGCTTCGGTTGATACTCGCAGGAGGCCTCAACCCCGACAATGTGGCCGACGCAGTCGCTGCGGTCGAACCGTGGGGTGTCGATGTTTCCTCAGGAGTTGAGCTAGCTCCGGGACGCAAAGATGCGGTGAAAGTGCGACAATTCATCAGTAACGCCCGATCAGCCTCCCCGAACCCCTACATCGGACCGGATGATCTGCCTTATAACTGGGAGGACGAATGACTATTGCTGAGCGACGTGACGACTCATTGATGGCGGAGCCAGATACCTCTGGCCGGTTTGGTGAGTTTGGTGGCCGTTTTGTGCCCGAGACCCTTGTTCCTGCGTGCCAGGAACTTGAAGAGGGCTTTCGTGAAGCGTGGGCTGACTCGAAGTGGCGTGAAGAACTCAACGTGGCCCTCCGTGACTATGCCGGTCGACCGTCTGGCCTCTCTGAATGCCACCGCCTCGGTGAGCAGCTCGGGCTTCGCCTTCTGCTGAAGCGAGAAGACCTGAATCACACCGGCTCTCACAAGATCAACAATGTGCTGGGGCAGGCATTTCTGGCGAAACGTATGGGCAAGACCCGACTCGTCGCCGAGACCGGTGCCGGTCAGCACGGTGTTGCATCCGCAACAGCGGCAGCGCTTCTCGGTATGGAATGTAAGGTGTACATGGGGGCGGTCGACGTCGAACGCCAGGCTCTTAATGTCTTCAGAATGCGGCTACTTGGCGCCGAGGTCGAAGCGGTACAGTCTGGAAGCCGCACGCTGAAAGATGCGGTTAACGAAGCGATGCGTGACTGGGTTGCCACCGTAGGCAATACGCATTACTGCTTGGGCTCGGTAATGGGCCCCCATCCGTATCCGTGGATGGTGCGCCAGTTCCATCGTGTCATTGGTGATGAAGCTCGTGAGCAGGCTCGTGCGCTACTCGGCGATGACCCCGATGTCGTGACGGCCTGTGTCGGTGGTGGATCAAATGCGCTTGGCATTTTCTCAGGATTCGTTGACACCGGGTCTCGCCTCGTTGGGGTTGAGCCCCGAGGTGGCGCAGCGGTCTCCCGTTCGATTCCGGGTGTAGTGCACGGTATGCGCAGCTACCTCATGCAAGACGAATATGGTCAGGTCGAAGAAGCGCATTCGATTTCCGCCGGGCTTGATTATCCGGGCATTGGCCCAGAGCACTCGTATCTCGCGTCGATTGGTCGGGCCGAGTATCCGACTGTGACAGATGATGAGGTCGTTGACGCATTTCAGTTGTTGAGTCAGACCGAGGGCATTATTCCTGCTCTCGAACCGGCTCACGCCTTGGCGTGGGTGGTGCGTGAGGCTCACACAATGCAGGGCCAGACCGTGTTGCTCAATCTGTCGGGTCGCGGCGACAAAGACGTCGGGCAGATGATGGACGTATTGAAGGATCGCTTGTGACGACACCTGATCTCGCAACGTCGTTACGAGCGTTACGAGATGATGGCCGCAAACTGCTCGTTCCATACATCACTGGGGGATACCCGGGTTGGCAAGACGCGATTCGAGCCTGCGCAGCGAACGGTGCCGATGCGGTTGAGATCGGCATTCCGTTCTCTGACCCTGTGATGGATGGCCCTGTCATTCAGCAGGCCTCGCAAGCTGCCCTCGAGGGCGGAACGACGCCGCAGTCCGTCTTGGAAGAGGTGCCCTCTCTCGATGTTGACATTCCTCTCGCAGTAATGACCTACTACAACCTGGTGCACCACGATGGCCCGATCAGGTTTGCGAGCCGGCTCGTAGAGGCGGGCGTCACCGGTGCCATTCTGCCGGATCTTCCTCTGGAAGAGTCAGACGAATGGGCGACTGCTGCCGATGACGCCGGGGTGGCGACGGTCATGCTCGCTGCACCGACCGCGCCCGATGATCGTTTACCTCGAATCGTTGAGCGGGCACGAGGTTTCGTGTACTCGGTTGGGTTGCTCGGGGTCACCGGAGAGCGCGACACCCTTGCTGAAACTGCGACAGCGCTTGCAGAGCGGCTGAAAGCGGTCACCGATACTCCGGTGTTGGTCGGTGTGGGCGTCTCAAATGCAGAACAGGCTGCTACTGCAGTTCAGGTCGCAGACGGAGTCATTCAGGGAGCATCGATGGTGCGCCGACTCATGGAGTCGGGGCCCGATGAGGTTGGCCGTTATGTCGCTGAGGTGCGTGCGGCTATCGACGCGGTGTAGTCCGGCGTGCGTCACCTGATGTTTAGGTTTACATATGAATGAAGAGTCGCCGTCGCGTCGGCTGTGGAGGGCGGTTGAAACGATTCATTCCGTCACCTATTTCTCTGCAGAGAGCATTCGTGCCGCCCAAGACGTTGGTTTCAAGGGCTTTTGGATGGGCTACTTCGGCTTCCGATCGGCCCCGCTCGGAGNGGTTCAGCCAGCGGTTGTCGAAGCCCTGTTCAACAATTTCAGCNCCGACAGGGTGAACCGTGCGTTGCCAGATGCATGGTCGTTCGCAACGCCAGAGGAGGCGCTGCGTGCTCGCAGCCACAGCGCTGAACAGGCATTGCNGCGGCTTGGCGTGACACCCCCGAACGATGACATGTTGCACGTGATGCAGTCAGCGGTGATGGCGATTGCTTCTCACGGCCGTGGGCTGTTCTCTGCGAATCGGGCTTTGCTTCCACAAGGGGTTCCGCTGCGAGATCTGTGGCAATGGTGCACGACCGTGCGAGAGCATCGGGGTGATAGTCATGTCGCAGCGTTGGCCGTTCTCGGAATTAACGGGCTTGAAGCAACCGTGTTGCTCGCAATTGAGCAAGGTATTGACCTTGAGATGTTTGAGGAATCTCGGGGCTGGCATCACGACCACATGTCGGGCACGGTGGAACGTCTCGTCAAGATCGGGCTGTTGGAGTCCCGAGATCGTCTGAGTGATGCTGGTCGCAAGCTTCGTGTTGAGGTGGAAGACATGACCGACCGGCAGGCGTTTGTAGTGGTCTCACGGCTCGCTCTCGAGTATGAAGCGGTGCTCGCTGTCCTCGAGTCGGCGGCTGGGCACATCCGTGAACAGCAAGAGATTCCTTTCCCTAACCCGATGGGTCTCGACAAACCTTCCTAATACGTGCCGCCCCTGGCTCTCATGAGCGTTTCAGGCAGGGGTGCCAACGGTGGGAGTAAGGTCAAGTTGTGCGCCCAGAAGACCTGCTTCCACACCGTCCACCATTTCTGTTTGTCGACGAGATCGTCAAAATTGCTCCAGGAGAGTCAGCAAGTGGACTGTGGAAATTGTCTGGCGAAGAGTGGTTCTTCGAGGGGCATTTTCCGGGGCGGCCAACGTTGCCAGGGGTGTTGATGTGTGAGGCAATCGCTCAGGTGGGGGCACTCGCTGTGCTCGCCGACGAACGTTTTGCGGGACGGCTTCCCTTATTTGGCGGCATCGATAAGGCTCGCTTTAGGCGACAAGTCGTACCGGGCGACGAACTGTTACTTGAATGCACGATGGGACGACTATCAAGTCGTGCCGGTCGAGGCTCGGGAACTGCTTCAGTTAACGGTGAGGTCGCCTGTGAGGTCGACCTCATGTTCGTGATTGCGTGATGCTATGAAGTGTGATCGGCGCCGGTGCCGATCACGATCGACCCGTTATGGCCGCCAAACCCAAAGTTGTTTGACATTGTCGGGCCGGGCTTCCACGGTCGGGGTGAACCCGTGACGACGTCAACGGTCATCTCACTGTCGACGTTGGTTGTGTTCGCAGTGGGTGGGATGAGTGAGTGATGCATCGAAAGCAACACCGCTGCTGCTTCGAGGGCGCCAGCCGCACCGAGAGCGTGGCCGGTCACGCCTTTTGTTGACACCACAGGAACCGCTCGCTCACCGAATACCGACGTGATGGCTGCACCTTCGGCAGCGTCATTCAGCGGTGTTGAGGTGCCGTGAGCATTGATCTGACGGATGCTGGCCGGTTGGAGACCCGCGTCGGCGAGTGCGAGTTCCATGCATTGAATTGCTCCGACCCCACCAGGTGAGGGAGCAGTGACGTGGTGGGCATCGGCATTCGATGCGGCACCGAGTATTTCGCCAATTATGGTGGTTCCTCGGTCGACTGCTGAATTCCACTCTTCAAGCACGAGCACGGCCGCGCCTTCCCCCATGACGAAACCATCTCGGTTAGCATCGAAAGGTCGAGAAGTGCCAGTTGATGACAACGCCGTCATATTGCCGAATGATGCGAGGGACGTGTCGGTACCGGCGTACTCAGTTCCACCTGCGATGACAGCATCGGCCAGCCCCCACGCGATGAGGCGGGCTGCGTAGCCGATTGCGTGTGTACCTGCAGCGCACGCAGTGCAAATCGTCTCGTTCGGTCCTTTGAAGCCAAACCGCATTGAGACGGCGGCACCAGAGGCGTTAGCCATCATCATCGGAACGAGGAACGGCGACACCCGGCGCTCGCCCTTATCGAGACGGATTGCGATTTGTTCTTCAAGGGTTTGGATGCCGCCTACACCTGTCCCGAAGATGGTGCCGATGCGGTCATCGCTCGCTGCGGGTCGCCCCGATTGCTCAAGGGCTTCGGTTGCTGCAGCGAGGGCGTATTGCTCACTGCGGTCGGCGCGCCGAGCGTCTTTAGGAGAGTCGAACCATGGCGATGGATCCCAGTCGTCGATGGACGTGCGCCGTCCAACGTCCACGAGTCCAGGCCCGAGAAGACCGTTCCAGAACGCTTCTTTGCCTACACCGCAGGGCGCAACGACGCCGAGACCGGTGACGGCGATACGCCGACCGCTNCCTTGCATCAGAGTTTGCCGGCCACCAAATCGTAGGCCTNTCCGACGGTTTCGATTCCTTCGAGTTCTTCTTCGGGAACTTCGATACCGAACTCTTCTTCGAGCGCCATGACGAGCTCGACGAGGTCGAGGCTGTCGGCGTCGAGGTCGTCACCGAATCGTGCCTCNGGTGTTACTTGGTCTTCAGAAACTGACAGCACTTCGACTGCGCACTTGCTGAAACGGGCGAACAATTCTTGGTCCACGGTTACTCCTTGGTTTGTTGTTGGTCAATTGACCGCTGGTCATTCTACGAAATCTGTGACGCTGGGTGGCGGAGCGTTCAGTGGCCCATGCCGAGGCCACCATCGACAGGGATCACTGCGCCGGTGATGTATCCGGCGTCTTNGGANGCNAGGAAAGTGACCACGCCGGCGATTTCGTCGGGTTCGGCCATGCGGGCGAGGGGGACTGCGGCCGTGATGTCAGCNAGTCGGNCTTCCCCGAGTNCTGCAGTCATGTCGGTGCTTACTGGCCCAGGGGCAACAACGTTCACGGTNATCGAGCGTGAACCGAGNTCTCGTGCGAGCGANCGGGCGAGTCCGACGAGCCCGGCTTTTGAGGCTGCATAGTTCGCTTGTCCGGCGGCGCCGAGTAGTCCCACTACCGATGACACATAAATGATGCGACCTTTTCTTGCTCGAAGCATTTGTTGCACTGCCCGTTTTGAAACTCGGAATGCTGCGGTGAGATTGGCATCGATGACGTCTCCGAAGTCGTCTGCGCCCATCCGAAGTAGCAATGTGTCTCGGGTAATGCCGGCGTTGGAAACGAGGATCTCAACGGGCGATCCGAAGTGCTCCTCGATAGCAGCGAAGGCTTCGTCGATCTCTTCGGTCGAGGTGACGTCGCATTTGACTCCGAAGAGGCCCTCTGGCGGGGGAGAGCTGTTGTAGGTGACGGCGACGTGGTCGCCAAGTTCGGCAAATCGGTGTGCAATCGCAAGACCGATGCCGCGTGAACCTCCGGTGACAAGAACAACTCTGCTCATGACGTTCCTCCCCATTTGAGTACCGCGCTTGCGGCGGTCATGCCACCACCAAAACCGACGAGTAGTACGTGATCGCCGGGGGCAACTCGACCCGCTTCGAGGGCTTCGCATAATGCCATTGGAATCGATGCTGATGAGGTGTTGCCGGTGTGGTCGATGGTGACGGCGGCTCGGTCCATTTCGACGCCGAGGCGTTCACATGCGGCTTGGATGATTCGAATATTTGCTTGATGCGGCACGATCAGGGCGAGGTCGTCCGACGTGATACCGGCATGGGCCATCGATTTTTCGGCTGAATCCATCATGATGCGCACCGCCCGACGGAAGACTTCTTTGCCTTCCATGTTCACGGTGCCGCCAACGTCTGCCCAGAGGATTTCACTTGCGCTGCCATCAGCATCAAGATCCCATCCGAGTAGTTGGCCTCCACCAGAATCGACTGCTTCGAGCACCATAGCGCCAGAACCATCTGCGAAGAGGGGGGCAGTTCCGCGGTCGTTCCAGTCGACGATCCGTGAGAGGGTGTCGGTTCCGACGACGAGGACTCGTTCGGCTCCCATAGCGACGAGACCGTGGGCGTTGACAAGCCCGTAGACGAAGCCAGAGCATGCGGCGTTTAGATCGAAGGCGCCGCATTTCAGTCCGAGTTTGTCTTGGATGATTGCCGAGGTGCCCCACGCCCGGTCGGGGGTTGTGGTCGACAAGATGAGGGCATCGATGTCGCCGGGGCTCACCCCTGCCATGTCGAGTGCCTGTTGCGCAGATTCGAGAGAGAGGCTGGCGGTGCTTCCGCCGATATGACGTTGGTGAATTCCGGTGCGTGCGACGATCCACTCGTCGCTGGTGTCGAGGGATTTGGCGAGCTCGTGATTCGTGACGACTCGTTCAGGGAGGGCCATTCCCCATCCGGTGATGACTGCTCCTTGTGCTCCGGGTCGGGTTGCGGGCATGTTGCTCTCCTTCTGATCTCGTGCTCAGTTGGTGCGCAGCCAAGCGATGGGTTGTCGTGCCGCTACTCGTTCTGTGTCGACCGCAATGTAGCTCTGCAGGACGCCAGCGAAGGGTGAACGAACTTCTTCGTCGGCGACGGTCCCAAGCACGGTGCCAACCGAAATCGCAGTGCCGTCGTTAAGGCCTGCGGTCGAGAAAATTCCGGCGGCCGGGCTGACGACGAGACGCTCGTGAGCGAAGAGGTGCTCTCCTTCGTGCTCGTGAGCTGCGGCAACGGGTTCCCCGCCGAGCCATTCGAGCAGCTTGTCGAGTTCGTCGGGTGTGGCTACCGAGATCGTCTTNGCCTCCTTAATGGTGCGCTTNGCCATTCCGGTGAGAACTCCGCCTGGGCCGAGTTCGGCGAATGCGGTGACGCCCATCTCTGACATGGCCTGTAACCCATGCTTCCATCGCACTGGGCTTGACAGTTGAGCTGAGAGCAGCGAGGTCCACTCGTCTCCGAGCGTGTGGGGTTGCGAGTCGACATTAGAAACGATGGCAATTTCGCTGCTGCGAATGCCAGCAGCGGTAATTGCGCTTCGAAGCCGGTCGCGGGCGGCTGACATGAAAGGGGTGTGGAATGCACCTGAAACTTGGAGGGGCATGACCTTCTTTGCGCCGAGTGATTTCGCATGCGCCCCGCCGGCTTCGACGCCACTTGGTGAACCGGCGATGACGACTTGGCCTGGGGCGTTGAAGTTCGCAACCCATACCTCGTCGTCGGCGAGGTTGCAGGCAACCTCCACTTGGTCGTCGTCGAGGCCGAGCACTGCCGCCATTGTCCCCGGCTGTTCGTTGCCGGCATCGTGCATTGCATCGGCGCGTTCTTGTACGAGTGCAACGCCCTCGGGAAAGCCGAGTGCTCCCGAGGCGGCGAGGGCGGTGTATTCACCGAGGCTGTGTCCGGCGAGAACATCGGGTGAGACTCCGAGCCGTTCAACTGCGTCGAGCACCATGAGACTTGACACAAATGTGGTCAACTGGGCGTTTCGGGTGTCTTTGAGTTCCTCGGCGTCGGCGTCGAGAAGGAGATGGGCCACATCTCGGCCGACTACTTCTGAGGCTTCCTGTACGAGTTCCCAGCTGTCGTGGTCTGCCCATGGCCGACCCATGCCTGGTCGTTGTGACCCCTGACCGGGGAAGGTGAATGCAAGCACGTTACGAGGCTAGACGGCGCCGAGTGGTCGCTGGTGATTACTTCAAGATTTCCGGTGAAGCGAGACTGGGGTCGCAGGTGTGACGGGGTAGCCTGCTTGACGTCGCCCCGGTAGCCCAACGGCAGAGGCAGCGGTCTCAAACACCGTCCAGTGTCGGTTCGAATCCGACTCGGGGCACGAATCTCGTAGCATAGGTGCATGTCGAAATGGCTCCTCGAACGTCGGTTGTCGCAGAATGCTTCCCGTTTGGCGTCGCTACGTGAGGAGCTTTCGCAGATTGATGAGCAGTTGACGGTGGTCGCCGATGAGGCTGCAGACCATGAACTTCGAGCGTTGGTGTCAGAGACCCCGTTGGCAAGCCGTGATGCTGGTGAGGCCCGCAAGCACGCAGATGCGCTGATGAGGCACCGTGAGCATGTTCTTTCTTCAATTCAAGACCTTCAGCAGCGTCAAGACGAGTTGCTCGATTCGATGAGTGGGTCAGCATGACGATCAGAGTGGTAATTGCCGAAGACGAGGCCATCATTCGTATGGACCTTCGAGAAACCCTTGAAGAAGAGGGCTACGAGGTCGTTGGTGAGACGGGTTGAG
>PBWL01000024.1 GCA_002727235.1 Acidimicrobiaceae bacterium | reverse complement strand
AGTCCGCCAATGGCGATGACTGCCGCTACTGCGAACCCGCCACGCTTTCCATAGAACTCGGCAACGGTGCCGAGNATGAGTCCGCCTGNCACGCTACCGATCTCGAAAAACGCAGTGAATGAACCCACCGCAACTGCTCGCTCAGACTCGGGAACTGCATCGATCACCGCTGCCATCAGCGGCGGGTAATTGAACGCCATTGCGATACCCACGAGGACTGCCGCAGTCCACAGCCCCCACACCGTTGGAACCATCGCAAGAACCGTCATGCCAGCCGCCATGAACAACAATGCGATCGTCACCATCGGATGNGCTCCGAGGGCATCAGGAAGTCGGGCGCCAANCAAACGCAAGAACAATGAGATCGAGCTGTAGNCGAGAAACAATCCTCCGGCACTCGACAGCCCAACCGAACGAGCATGGTCTGGGATAAACGCCCCAAACGCCGCGAATGAGGCAATTGTGCACATCAGCACGAGGCCCGGCGCAACTGCATCTCGATGAAAGAGCGAAGCCTTTGTGNCTGAACGTGGTGCTTTGCGGTCGACCCTCGCGGGAATAAGCCGAGACATCAGCGCTGAGGCGACCGCAAACAGTGACGCCATCGCGAAGAGCAAGCGGTAGCGATCATTGGCGAGCACCCATTCACCGAGCACGGGACCGAGGCCGATGCCGGTGTACACCGCTACCGACAAGTAACTTGCACCTTCTGCTCGCCGACCCTCAGGCGAAAGGTCTGCGATCAATGTTGCTCCGGCAACAAAGATTGCGGCCTCACCTAAACCCGTCATCACTCGGAAGGCCAGGAACACTGGGAGGTTTGGCGCGAAGCCGGCTAACACCCCCGCGCCAGCGGTGATCAATGCACCTAAAGTCATCAATGCTCGTCGTCCGTACCGGTCGCTAAGTCGACCTACAAATGGACGCACTGCGACCGCAGCAATGGCGAACGCCGCAATCGCAACACCGATGCCGATCTCGCCACCGTCGAGTTCAAACTCCACAAAGCGAGGAATCGCGACGATTGCCATTCCTACATAAAGAAAGAACAACAGCATGGATGCTGTCACCGCAACGAANGGCAACGTCACGAGACGAGTCGGTGTAGCTGTGTTCTCAGCGACGCCTGNCGCTGATCGATTCATCGGCGNTTACTCAGGACGAGGTTCTTTTGGCAAGCCAAGCACGCGTTCACCNACGATGTTTCGCTGAATTTGGCTCGTTCCTCCCCAAATCGTCTCCGACCGAGAGAAGAAGAATGACGACATCATTGCGCTAACCGGGTATCCGTCGCGTCGACGATCACGAAGCGCTCCTGGCCACGAGCCACTCGCGGGTCCCGAATCGATCATCATTGATTCGGCACCGAAAATGTCGAGAGCGAGTTCCATCGCTGCTTTATGCATTTCTGACCAAAACATCTTGTTCGTTGCACCAAGGGCGATCGTGCCCATATCTTTAGTTTTATTGAGAGTGCTCGTGAGGTTACGGAGTCCGTTGACACGGAGAATCTGGACCTTCGTGTAATACTCCATTAGCCGTTGACGGATCAACGGATCGTTGATGCGGCCATTTTCGGTTGCGACCTTGGCGAGGATTCGATACTCCTCTTCGAACCGGCGGTAGCCAGTGGTTGCAGACTGACCTCGCTCAAACGCGAGTGTAGAATTTGCGACCTTCCACCCGTTGTTGATCCCTCCAACAACATTGTCCGCCGGGCAGCGAGCGTCGGTAAAGAACACTTCACAAAATTCAGCGGTGCCGTCAGGCTGAGTGATTCCACGGACTTCGATACCCGGCTGACGCATAGGGACGAGCAGGTATGAAATTCCTGCATGCTTTGGCGATTCTGCGTCGGTTCGGGTGAGCAGAAAGCAATAGTCTGCGTGATGACCCTGAGTGGTCCACACTTTCTGGCCATTAATTACCCATTCGTTGCCGTCGAGGACTGCCGTCGTCTTCAGACTCGCAAGGTCGGAACCCGAGTTTGGCTCTGAGAAACCCTGGCACCAACGAATTTCACCCTTCAAAATTCTTGGAAGGAACTCCTGCTTTTGCTCTTCGGTTCCCCATTGCAACAATGTTGGGCCAACCAGGGTGTCTCCGAAGAAGTCGCCACGCATTGGGGCTCTGGCGCGAGCAAATTCCTCTGCCAAAACAACACCTTGCATCGTGGTGAGGCCCCGCCCGCCGTATTCGGTTGGCCATGTTGCGCAAATCCAGCCACCTTCGAAGAGCTTCTTCGGCCATTCACGGTTGAACACCGCCTTTTCTTCTTCGTTCAGTGAGAAGCCTGGTTCGAACCATCCTTCCGGCAGGTTGTCCTTCAGCCATCCACTGATCTCAACGCGAAAATCTTCGGCCTCTTGGGGGTATGTCAAATCCATGACCGTATTCTGCCCTGCTTCTTCGTGGACGCCGCAATCGACCTCGAAACACACCGTTCATTTTTCTCCAACATTTGCGTCATGATTGTGAGTGAACATAATGCGATGAGTTCTACATCTTCCGGGCTGACTCCCCAGGAACATGCTGTTTATTCCGTCCTCGAAACTCACAAGGGACGTGTTGTGAGCCGCTACAACCTCATCCGCGAGGCCCAGCTCACCGAACTCAGCGATCGCCGATGTGATGCCCTCATCTCCGCAATTCGAGGACATCTCGGGTCTGACCGCATCGTGACTGTTCGCCGGCGCGGATGGATGCTGACCGACTGAACAAACTGGTCACGAACTCGAAACAATTCGGCGACACTCGAGAAAACTTCACCCTCTACCTTCTTCCAAGTCCCGGGCAGCGTGGCCGGTGGGACGCCCCCTATCCCATCACTACTGAGGAGGTACACGTGAAATCACGTGCTCTAAGAATTATTTCCGGTCTCGGTGGAACAGCGGCATTGATCGCTTTGACACCCTCTATCGGCTTCGCCGAAGAACTCACTCCAGAAAGTGTCCAGATTGTGCTCAATAACATCTGGGTCTTTATCGCTGGCATCCTCGTGTTCTTCATGCAAGCTGGCTTTGCTTTGCTGGAAGCAGGCCTTACCCGGGCAAAAAATGTTGTCAATATTTTCGCAAAGAATATGGCGGATGCCGTCATTGGCATCCTTGCGTTTTTCGCAACCGGTTACGCCTTCGCCTTTGGCTCGGGCGGCAGCAAGTGGCTTGGAAGTGGAAACTTTTTCCTCGGCGGCTACGACGATTACTCCGCCTTCGATGGCGGCTTGAGCCCGGCCACGACATTCTTCTTCCAAGCGGTGTTTGCCGCAACCGCCGTCACTATCGCATCTGGAGCCATGGCGGAACGCACAAAGTTCTCCGCCTACCTGGCGTTCAGCCTCGTCATGTGTGCTTTCATCTACCCGGTTGTTGTTCACTGGACNTGGGGCGGNGGCCTCATCGCGCAGATGTCAATCGGCGATGCTGTGTACTCCGACTTCGCNGGTTCAGGCATCGTTCACATGGTCGGCGGTATCGCAGGCCTCATGGGAGCAATGTTCCTTGGACCTCGGATAGGCAAGTATTCTCCCGACGGAACTCCCCGAGCCATCCCCGGCCACAACATCCCCTTCGCCATCCTTGGTGTATTCATCCTTTGGCTGGGATGGTTCGGGTTCAACCCTGGATCTGAACTNGCTGCAGATCAATATGTCATGTCGGTTGCAGTTAACACCATGCTCGCAGCCACAGCAGGCGCTTTGTTCTCAGCGGTGACGATCTGGCTTAAGGCCGGCAAGCCTGACGTTGCGATGGTNGGCAACGGCGCTCTNGCAGGACTCGTTGCAATTACCGCTCCGTGTGGCACCGTCGATCCACTCCCAGCCGCTCTCATCGGCGGCATTGGCGGCATCATCGTCGTGTACTCGGTGTACTTCTTCGACAAGGTGAAGATTGATGACCCAGTTGGAGCGGTCTCGGTTCACGGAGTCTGCGGCATCTGGGGCACTCTCTCAATCGGGCTTTTTGCGAAGTATGACGATGCATTCTTGGGCCGCGAAGACGCAGGTCTGTTCTACGGAGGAGGATTCGATCAGCTCGGCATGCAGGCTGTCATGTTGCTCATCATCATCGCATGGGTCACGATCACCACGGCGATCCTCTTCACTGTCATCAAAGCCACCATCGGACTTCGAGTTTCAGCTGAGGAAGAAACTGAAGGCCTGGACGTTCTCGAGCACGGACTTGCTGGCTACAGCGGCGACTCAGTCAGCGTCGGCTCCTGAGTACTCCTTGAAAGGAAACAACATCTCATGAAACTNATTACTGCAATTATCAAGCCATTCAAACTTGATGAAGTCAAAGAGGCACTCAAAACAATTGGGGTCACTGGAATGACAGTTACCGAAGTCAGAGGTTTCGGACGTCAGGGAGGACACACAGAGACCTATCGAGGCGCCGAATACAAAATTGACTTCGTTCCTAAAGTCAGCATNGACGTAGTCGTTGACGACGCCGTCGTTGGCGAAGTTGTNGATGCCATNTCNTCAGCAGCGAGCAGCGANAAAATCGGNGACGGCAAGATCTGGGTCACCGATGTNGAGCGTCTCGTTCGAATCCGCACAGGTGAGGAGGGGCCACAGGCCGTATAACACCCGAGGCCAAAGGCACCGTCGCCCGACCCCTTCCTGCATTGTGCGGAGTAGGGGCCGCTCCCGGATCGCATTGCGGTCCGGGAGTTGCGCGTTCGGTGAAGACAAAATCCGAACATTCTCGAAACATTTCGGAAACATGCTGTGCCTAGTTTGCCCGCCATGAATATCGATACTGGTGATACCGCCTGGGTACTGATCTCAGCCGCTCTCGTTCTCTTTATGACACCTGGCCTCGCTTTTTTCTATGGCGGAATGGTGCGATCACGCCATGTTCTCGGGATGCTCATGCAAAACATCTTCTCAATGGGAATCATCAGTGTTCTGTGGTCGGCTGTTGGCTACTCACTCGCATTCGGTGGCGAAGGATCGCTGATCGGTGATTTCAGCCATGCGTTTCTCGCTGACACGTCCGGGGTATCAGGAACAATTCCAACGCTCGCATTCGTTGCGTTCCAGATGATGTTTGCCGTGATCACCCCGGCCCTCATCACTGGCGCAACCGCAGATCGCCTCAAATTTGGAGCCTACGCAGTGCTCATCAGTGTCTGGGCGCTCCTCGTGTACTTCCCCGTCGCCCGTTGGGTGTGGAACGAAAACGGTTGGATTTTCTCGATGGGAGCCCTCGACTTCGCGGGCGGTGCAGCGATTCACATCAATGCCGGTGTGGCAGCACTCGCAGTGGTGCTCGTGATCGGCAATCGAATCGGTCATGGTGCTGAACCAATGCCACCTCACAACCTTCCCTACACCGTGCTCGGCACCGGAATTCTCTGGTTCGGCTGGATCGGCTTTAACGCTGGGTCAGCCCTTGCCGCAAGTGGCGTCGCAGCCCAAGCAGTCGTCAACACTCACATTGCCGCCGCAAGCGGCATGCTCGGATGGCTCCTCATCGAACGACGCATCGCAGGACACGCAACCACCTTGGGTGCAGCCTCAGGTGCAGTTGCCGGTCTCGTTGCAATCACCCCATGTGCAGGTTTTGTCGGCGGAGCATCTCCGCTCATCATCGGCGGAATCGCCGGAGTGCTGTGCTACGCCTCGTTGCAACTGAAAGCAAAATTCAACTTCGATGACTCACTCGACGTAATTGCAGTTCACCTCATTGGTGGCCTCATCGGGACGATTCTGCTCGGCCTCTTTGCAGATATCTCGGTCAATGACGGTGGCGTCGACGGGCTCTTCTACGGCGGCGGCGCAGACCTCCTCATCGACCAGACCGTCGCTGCGCTTTCAGTGATGGCCTACTCATTTGTGGTCACCTTCATCATTGCAAAGGTGATCGACGGAACGATGGGCCTCCGTATCGAAGAAGTAGCCGAGCGGGTCGGGCTCGACCAAAGCCAACACGCAGAGTCCGCATATCAGGCATGATGTAGACATGAGGCTCATTACCGCAGTCATCAAACCGTTCAAGCTCGATGAAGTGAAGGACGCACTCNAAAGCAANGGNATTACCGGCATGACCNCAACCGAAGTTCGAGGTTTCGGTCGCCAGGGCGGCCATACCGAGACCTACCGAGGCGCCGAGTACAAGATCGACTTTGTTCCAAAGGTTCGTCTCGAACTTGTCGTCGAAGAATCACAGGTCGACTTGGTTGTCGACACCATCGCCAATGTGGCAAGCACCGAGAAGATTGGCGACGGCAAAATTTGGGTAACCGCTATTGAGCGGATCGTGCGAATCCGCACCGGTGAAGAGGGGCCTTCTGCGATCTAAAGATTCAGCGGTGCCAGATGCGCCGTTGTAGTCCTCATCGCCTACGTTGTATTTATGAGCACGACCGAGAAGCCCGCCGCTCCAAGCCGTTGGACCGCCCAGTGGAAAGAACTTAAAGCCGAAGTCATTGACACCGGCCTATGCACGGGGTGCTCGGGTTGCGTCGTCACCTGTCCACATGACGTCATCGGTTACGAGCATGAAGAAGGCAAATATCTGCCATTCCATCTCGAATCCGAACTCGGTCCCGACAACTGTGTTCACGGTGAGAAGGGTTGCACCACCTGCACTCGAGCGTGCCCGCGCTTCGGCGCGTGGGAGCCTGCCGCTGACATGCACCTCTTTGGTCGTGTGCGTGAGCCTGATGAAATGGCGGGTATCTGGCAGCAATTGCTGCTCACCCGCGCCAGTGACGACATGGTGCACAAAATGGGTCAAGATGGCGGATTCGTATCAGCGATGCTGATCTGGCTTCGCGAACATGATTACATCGATGCCGCTCTCGTCTCTGGTGTCGAAGACGATGATGCATGGAAGGCCAAACCTGTCGTCGTGTCGACCCGAGAAGAAATTCTTGCAACCGCTGGCAGCCGCTACACCTATTGTGCGAATCCGCTTGCACTGCCAGAGGCGAAAGCTGCTGGCCACGAGCGTCTCGCCCTCGTGGGAATGGGTTGCCAAACATCTTCTCCCCCGACGATGTGGGACAGGAAGGCCGGCAAAGTATCGAAACCCTTCCAGTTCAACATTGGTCTTCTCTGCTCGAAAACCTTCGACGACGCGATCTTCAGCGAGCTCTTCGAAGCCAAATACGGCCTCAAGAAGCAAGACATGGTGAAGATGAACATTAAAGGCGCCTTCCAGATTTGGATGAAGGACGGCTCGTATCACGAGATCGATCTCAAGGAATGCCACGGCTGGACTCGACAGGGCTGCAACCACTGCCCTGACTTTGCGGCGGAGCACGCAGATATTTCCACCGGCGGTATCGGCGAAGACAATGACTGGACGCTGACGATTGTGCGCACCGATCTCGGAGTTGAGGTGATCGAGCGCATGATCGCCGAAGGCGCAATCGAGGCCCGCCCGGCTCAAGAAGACGAAAAAGCGATGAAATTGCTCCGGATGCTGTCGATTGTCAGCCGGCGTCGCTGGCCTAAAGATGCTGACCCGGCTCCTGCAGTTGGCGTTCCACCGCCAAAGAAGAAAGCCGCAGCCCCGGCCCCAACTCCGGCGAGTTGATCAGGCGCCGCGACAGGCAGAAAGTTTCGAGCTAAACGAGTCGAGTACGATTTGATCTCCGCTTAGGGCGATCGTCTCAACTTCTTCTTCTGACATTGCTTCGACTACGTCGAGCATGCATTCGATCTCTGCGTCAGTGATGTCAACACCGTTGTTGTCTTTTGTCCCTCGAAGGGTCTCGATCATTTCGATCGCCACGAGGCGGGCTGGAGGAGGACTGGAACATCCGACAGCACTCACCGAAACGAGGACAGCAAGTGCTAACGAGAGGAGTGGACGCCGTTGTGTGCTCACGAGGAAGTGAGGCTATCGGCGATCTTGCTCGCCTTCTCAACGACGTCATCAAACATCTGCTCGGTCAACCTTCCTGTAAATGTGTTTTGTTGGCTCGGGTGGAACGAACACACGAGCGAAGGGTGGGTGTCGGACGCTGGAACCACAACACCGTGACCAAACGCTGGTCGTGGGGTGATGTTGAAATGTCGGCACGCTGCCTGGTAGCCGAAGGCCCCAAGGCATACGACAACGGCACAATTTGTCAGCAACGCAAACTCGCGATCTAAAAACGGCTCACAGGTATCACGTTCTTGGGTTGTCGGTTTATTTGCCGGAGGGGCACAGCGCACCGCCGCAAGTACCCACGCGTCGCGAAGTTCAAGCCCGTCGTCAATCGACAGTGATTCCGGCTGGTTAGCCAGCCCTGCCCGATACAACGCCCGAAACAGCCAATCGCCGCTGCGGTCACCGGTAAACACGCGACCGGTGCGGTTTGCTCCGTGTGCGGCTGGCGCAAGGCCGAGAAAGACGATGCGGGCCGACGGGTCACCAAACCCTGGGACCGGCTTTCCCCAGTAGTCCTCGTTGCGATACGCGGCACGCTTTTCTTCGGCGACGAATTCTCGCCACTCGACCAGACGAGAACATGAACGGCAACCAGTGATATCGGCCTCAAGCTGCTCGAAGCTATCGATGGATAAGGTGTTGTTCTCGCTCATGCGTCGCTCCTACTTCCGTTGTAGGTTTGCAGATCGATGGCAAAATCTCGCACCGCAGCACCAGCGTTCACCACGATCCTTCTCGTTCGCCATGGGAACACGCCAACGACTGGCAAAGTGCTTCCCGGTCGCGCGAAAGGTCTTTCACTTTCTGACACAGGACGAGATCAGGCAAAGGCTGCTGCTGAGCGAGTCGCCGCTCTCGCTCGGGTCGACGCAATTTACTGCTCACCTCTTGAACGGGCCCGCGAGACTGCAGCACCGATTGCCGCTCAACGAGGTCTCAAGGCAAAGATTGACCGAGGCTTGCTCGAGTGCGAATTCGGAGATTGGACCGGCGCCCAGCTGTCGAAACTCTCAAAGTTGCCCGAGTGGTCGACAGTGCAGCGCGCGCCGTCAACGTTCAGGTTCCCCAATGGCGAGAGTTTCACTGAAATGCAGGTTCGCATGGTGTCGACTCTTGATCGCCTTCGCAGCGCCCATCCCGGTGGCACCATCGTGTGCGTCTCACATGCTGACCCAATCAAGGCAGCCGTTGCGCACGCGGTCGGTACACACCTTGATCTCTTCCAACGAATTGTCATCTCCACATGCTCGATATCAGCTCTCGCATGGTCACCACACGGGCCAGCAGTGCTCGCAGTGAACACCACCGCCGGACCAATCGGAGATCTTGCTCTGTCATGAACCCGATTGACGCATCTCTCGAACACGTTGAGGTTTTCACGACTGGCGCTCTCGGGCGGCCGGGGCAGAGAACATTTTTCCTCCAAATGTCAGGTGAGGGCTCGAACTATCACGTGAAATGCGAGAAGTTACAGGTTGCTGCGATCTCGCAATATCTCATGAATGTTCTTCAAGACCTGCCACCGGCAGATGAGCGCCCGATAGCAAGTTCGATGGCCCTCTCTAGCCCTAGTGATCCAGCCTTTGTCCTTGGCCGCATCGCACTCGGGTACGACACTCACAACGACCGCCTCATTCTCGAACTTGCTGAGATGGGTGACACCGACGAGGAAGATGAGTACGAGGAACTCGGACGAATTCGACTCTCCATTACACGGGGGCAAGCGATTGCATTCTGCGAGCATGCCGATGCCGCCGTGTCGGCAGGACGTCCTCCGTGCCATTGGTGTGATGGTGTCGTTGACCCAGATGGGCACGTATGTCCGCGGATGAATTAGACCGTATCGAGATTCTCATGTCTGCCGACCTCGAAATAGAAGGTCGGATGCCATGGAGCTCCAATGCCACGTTTGCCGTGTTTGTGCGCTCCGGTGACAGTGAACACAGAGCGATTTACAAGCCGATTCGCGGCGAGCGTCCTCTCTGGGATTTCGAGCCCGGCCTTCATCGACGTGAACGTGCGGCCTACGTGGTGAGCGAGTCGCTCGGCATCGGCGCCGTCCCTCCNACCGTCATCCGAGATGGTCCTTTGGGAGTCGGCTCTGTTCAGTGGTTTGTCGATGCAGATCACTCGGAGCATTACTTCACCATCTACGAGTCGCGAGACGACCTTCATGACCAATTGCGAGGAATCGCCATTCTTGATCTTGCGGCAAATAACACCGATCGGAAAAGTGGTCATTGCCTGCTTGCCCATGACCATGTGTGGGCGATCGATAACGGACTGTGTTTCTCAGCCGACTATAAACTCCGAACCGTCATTTGGGACTTCGGCGGGGAGCCGATCGCAGCTCAGCATCGGGAGGCTCTCGCCAACCTTGCAGATCACCCACCAGAGGAACTCGATGAGCTACTCGATCGTCACGAGATTGAAGCACTACGAGAGCGCTGTCGACTCACGGCGGAACTCGGAGAATTTCCGATCGATGAAACAGGTCACCGCTACCCCTGGCCCCTCGTGTAATGCCTGCTGACGTTCACCCTGACGACGAACTTGACGCCACAGTTCATCGTGCCGATCTTGATGAACTCATTCGGCTCATCGACCGCCGCACCGAACTCCGAGACTGGAACGGTCTCGTAAGAACGAGACGGTCATGCATAGCGGCACTCGACACCGGACGCCAGCTATGGCCCGCCGCAACCCTCGCAGAGTATCGCCTCGCGTTGTGGGCACCCGATAAATGGTGCGCAATGGTGATGGAGGAGGACGCCGGCCGCTTTACACCAGGTCCACTCAGTGAGGTAGCAGCTGTGCACCACTCATGGAAAGGTCTTGGCTCGCACTTGGCTCCTGGACCTCTCCGCACATACTTCGCGCATGAGCGAAGTCTCCGAGGTGAAGACATTCCGGCAGCGGCTCGCCGCGATCTCGTGCCAGTGATTGACATACCGATCGACCTTCAGCCATGGGAGCCGAGCTACTCAGTCGCCACCTACGACGACGATGGTGCTCATCACGATCGCCCGACTTTGTTGACCCCTATGACCACTCTCGAGTTGCCGGCTGATGTGAAGCCACTTGACGACACAGAGACTCAGATGGCGTTCGCGCAGATGGTTGAAATGTGGACAGACCAGTCGAATGGGCGATCTGAAGTGACCTGCGTTGAGGGCTCTGCCAGTGAGGCAATTGCTGCGACAGGTGTTGGGCGAGCGAGGACACGAGAAATGTCCTCGGCGCANGCGCTTGANNTTTTGATGTGGGCAGGGGCGTCTGGTGGCGCTCACGGGCGACGACGGGGGTCAGCTACAGGGCGCTTCAGTCTGTGGTGGCTACTGTCAGCGATCGTTGACGTCGAATGGTCAGATGGCCTCAGCGAATTCGGTCGAATGGTGAGCCAACTCCGATGGTTCGAATGGGATTCATGGGAGCCTTCGACTGGTTGGGAACTGCGACTCGCAACCGAATGCTCAGAGACAGGGTTCTCCTGGGCGTTCAGCGCAATTGATGTTGATTAGGGAACGGGTTGGTACCGGCGTCCGCCGGTCGCTCAGCCTCGACCCTCAAGTGCTTCAATGAGCTTCGGAAGCACCTTGTGAACATCGCCGATGATGCCAAGGTCCGCAACACCGAAAATCGGTGCTTCGGCATCTTTGTTGATCGCAATGATGTTCTTTGCACCCTTCATTCCCACCATGTGCTGCGTGGCACCGGAGATTCCTGCAGCGATGTATACGTTGGGCTTCACAACCTTGCCGGTCTGGCCAACCTGCATCGAATACGGCACCCAACCGGCGTCAACGATTGCACGCGATGCGCCAGCGGCACCCTTCAGGATCTTCGCGAGGTCATCGACCATCGAGAAGTTGTCAGCCTCGCCAAGTCCACGACCACCTGAGACGACCACGTCAGCCTCGTCGAGTTTTGGACCTGTCGACTCTTCGACATGCACTGCGGTAACCGTTGCGCCTCCAGTCGAACCGAGGTCTGGCACCGGAGCGGCCACAACTTCTGATGCCCCGCCGCCGGCTGATTCTGCGGCGAATGACTTCGGACGGAATGCAGCGAGGTATGGAGCAGAACCTGAGAATGAGGTGCTTACCAACGTGTTCCCACCGAAGACTGGTGTCGTCACGGTGACTGTGTCACCGTCGACTGCAACGGCGACGTTGTTCGTCAACACCGTGCGGTCGACCTTGACCGAGAGCCGTGACATGACGTCACGACCCTCATAGTTCTGGGGGAACAAGATGAGATCTGGAGAGTCACCACCGTCGATGACCGCCTTCATTGCCGACGCGACGGCCGCACCGGGAAGCGCACCGCCGAGGTCACCGGTTGCGTACACCTTTGTCGCACCGTACTCGCCCAGAATTCCTGCCAACGCTGATGCGTCACCACCGACGAACGCTGTCACGTTCCCACCAAGAGAGCGAGCATGCGTGAGGAGTTCGAGCGTGCCTGATGTTGCTGTTCCGTTTGATTCCTGTGAAAAAACCCAAATGTTGCTGATACCCATGTTCAGTTTCCTGTCTTCTCTACTCGTTAGTTGCCTGTTGCGTTTCTTAAATGACCTTGATGGTTTCGAGGTACTCGACGATCTTGCCGAATGATTCACCGTCGTCTTCGATGATGGTTCCTGCTTCGCGTGCGGGAGCCTGCTCAACCGATGCAACTGTCTGACCAGAACCTTCCCAGCCAACTGGGGTGACACCNAGATCTGCGGCGGTNACGGTCTCGACCGGCTTCGACTTCGCCGCCATGATGCCCTTAAAGCTCGGNTAGCGAGGCTCGACCACNCCGGCAGTCACGCTGACGAGTGCCGGAAGTGGGCAGGTGACCTCGTCGTAGCCGGCTTCGGTCTGGCGGTCAACGTTTAACGTCGAACCATCGACTGTCACTTTCTTCGCAAACGTCACCGAGGGTAGGCCGAGAGCTTCAGCCATCTGTTCTGGCACAGTGCCGGTGTAGCCGTCGGATGACTCCGTTCCTGCGAGAACGAGGTCTGCTCCTCCGAGTCGTTGCACCGCAGCGGCGAGAACCTTGGCGGTTGTCAGGGCATCTGAGCCGGCGAGAGCTGGGTCAGACACTAAGAGACCCTGCGCTGCGCCCATTGCGAGAGCGGTTCGCATTCCTGACATTTCGTCGTTTGGAGCCATTGAGACGAGCGCAACTTCGCCGCCGCCTGCAGCGTCGACGAGTTGCAACGCCATCTCGACGCCGTAACTGTCTGACTCATCGAGAATGAGTTTTCCGTCACGCTTCAACGTGTTGGTGGATGGATCAAGCTCGCCGGGGAGAGCCGGATCCGGGATCTGCTTTACGCATACGATGACCTTCATAGGGGACATTCTTACCCATGGGTAGCCCTAGCCCCAACCCGACCTCAGAAGTCCCTGATACCTTCATGCCTCGTGCGCCTGCTGCTCGTCGTCAACTCGTTCGCCTCATCGGTGAATGCGCGCAACACCGTTGTTGTCCACCGACTGCTGTCTCAGAACCATGAGGTCGAAATCGTTGAGACAAATCGGCGAGGGCATGCCATCCGTTTTGCCCAAGACGCCGCTCGTCGTGGGCTCGATGCCGTCGTCGCTTTTGGCGGGGACGGCACACTCAATGAGGTTGCCACGGGGCTCGCTGGCACGACGACCGCTCTCGCCGTTCTTCCCGGCGGGTCCACCAATGTCTTTGCGCGAACGATTGGAGTGGCGAACGATCCGGTCGTCGCAACGAATGGTCTGCTCGCAGGACTCCAAGAGGACCGGATCGAGCCCATCGGTCTCGGGCGCGTCAACGGCCGTTTTTTCTGTTTTCATGTCGGGATCGGATTTGATGCAGCGGTTGTTGCTCACGTTGAACGTCACGCCTCNCTAAAACGNTGGCTCGGCCATCCATTGTTCATTTGGAGCAGCGCAATGACGTGGGCGAGAGGCTACGACCGGTCACGTTCCCAGTTTGCTATCGACGACCTTTCAACTGGCCAGAGACTTCCCGGCCTATTCACAGTCGTCCTCAACACGGGACCGTACACATATCTGGGCAATCGACCCCTCGATCTCGCCCCGGATGCCCGTCTTCAACGCGGACTTACTGCGGTCACATTTTCCTCTCTTCGACTTCCCACGATGGGCGCTGCTCTCATGAGTGCAGTTCGAGGACGATCGGTAGAGACCGTCGGAGATGTCACCGAGTGGTCACCTGCAAATCACCTTCACATCTCTGCGGCCGATGATGACATCCGAATTCCGTTCCAGGTCGACGGTGACTACCTCGGAGACACCGAGACGCTCGACATTGACTACGTCGAGGATGCCGTTCGACTCGTGTGGCCGGGCTCGGCTAGCGAAGTCGATCTCTGACGCTTCGCGCAACATCGGGAGCATCAGTAATGACCGCATCGACGCCCCAATTGATCAGGCGCTCAAGATCATCTGGCTCGTTGCACGTCCAGACGTTTACTCGAATTCCGAGATCATGAGCGGTGAGGAGAAGCTCTGGGGTGAGGTCTTCCCACCTCGGATGCCACGCGGAATGGGCATGTTCCACTACTAGCGAGAGTCCAGGTTCTGGCTTTCGACTGGTGAGAAATGCGGTTGGGATTTCAGGGCGTAACCGGTGGAACTCGTTGAGGGTCTCGAGGTCAAAACTTGAGACAAGCCATCGGCTCGGATCATCAGTTCGAGTATCGAGTTCGTCGATCACCCGGTGAACAACAGCGAGATCGCTGTCGTAGGCGGGGTCGTATCTCGAATTCTTGAGTTCGATGTTCACCGTTAGCGACCCACAAGCATCGAGACCGGAATGCAATGTCGGGATCGAATGCGGCAGGGCGCGTAGATCGATGGCGTGAACCTCTCGCCCATCAGCGAGGTGCGGATCGTGATGAATCACTGCGACGTCATCGGCGGTGAGCCGAACATCAAGTTCGATTCCATCGGCACCGAGTTCACCTGCGAGCTGAAATGCAACCTCGGTATTTTCAGGGGCGGCAAGTCGAGCTCCTCGGTGGGCATAAATCAGGGTCACAATTCAAGGGTAATGAGTCGGTGACCTCGCAAATCGGTGATCGTTATGGGACAATCGAAGGCCCCTTGCTATCACTTTAAGAGATGGGGGTATAGCAACTCGCGACGAGATATCCGCCCTGAGACTCTTGCCAGGTGATCAGAACTCGCTCTACCTTCTTCTCCTCGGCATCGAAATCTCGACGTGGTGTGCAAGTGATGAGATTTTGAACGTAAACCCAGCATCCGACCCTCCACCCTTGAGGAGTTAATGTGACAACCACCGGACATCTTGATGTGCGATCAACGGCAGAAGACGAGTGGCGTAATGACGCACTCTGCCGAAACACTGATCCAGAGTTGTTCTTCCCCATCGGAACGACCGGCAGCGCGATTGTTGCGATCGAGGAGGCGAAGCGTCTTTGTACAAGGTGCACGGTGAGCAATGCATGCCTCGATTTTGCCCTCGAAACCAACCAAGACTCCGGTGTTTGGGGAGGCCATTCCGAAGAAGAACGACGAGCAATCCGACGCCTAAAAGCTGCTGAGGCTCGGGCTGCTCGTCTCTCGAGCTAAATCAAGCACAATTTGCTTTAATGCCGGTCGGCGACATCCAACTCGTCATCTAACGCGCGCAGACGAGGCTTAATCGTCGGCGTCGTCAACAACCGGCACGCACAGTGAGACCACGGTGCCACGGGATCCATTACCCGGAGACAATCCGGCAAGGGTGAGGTCATCGTTCGATGCTGGGTCAATCGAGATCGTCCCTGCTAGCTCGGTCGTGACGAGGGTGCGCACAATCGACAATCCGAGGCCGGTCGCCTGATCAAGATCAAACCCGTGCATCACGCCGCGCCCGTTGTCCGTCACACGAATGTGCAAATCACCTTCGTGGGCAAGCGAAACGACAACGTCGCCGTCAGAGTCTCCATAGCCAAAGCCATGTTCAACGGCGTTCTGCAGAAGTTCAGTCAGCACCACCGACAACGGTGTTGCGATCCGAGCGGGAATTCGCCCACCATCACCGATGACCGAAAACCGCACCGGGCGATCAGATGACTGCAAACCTTCTTCTGCCAACCGAACCAACGGCCGGACAATTTCAAGGAAGGTCACGTCATCGCCAGGTTCGCGCGATAGCGCCTCATGTACGAGTGCGATCGTTCGAATACGGCGAACCGACTCACCAACAGCAGCAACCGCTTCAGGGTGGGTGAGCCGCCGGGCCTGCAGTCGCAATAAAGATGAAATCGTTTGAAGGTTGTTTTTCACCCGATGGTGAATCTCACGAATGGTGGCATCTTTTGACAGGATCAAACGGTCACGACGACGCAATTCGGTGACATCGCGAACTAACAGCACCCCGCCTACGACCTCACCACCCTCGACAAACGGAACACATCGACATAACAGCGTGGCTTCGGCCCCTTGCTCAAACTCTTCGATAACCGGCACTCCACGCTCAAACGCCTGACGGACCGGCCCATCGTGGAAACCCAATTCAGCTAGACGAACACCAACCGGGGTCGACTGAATCCCGACGCGGTGAAGCGCCGACGTCGCATTCGGAGACGCAAAGCCGATGCAACCGTCACGGTCAAGGTGCATCACACCGTCGCCAACGCGCGGTGCCGACGATGAGTCGCCGACACGTGAACTCGTCGGGAACTCTCCTGACGACACCATGCGAATGAAATGCTCAGAAATCTGCGTGTAGACGCGTTCGAGTTCCCCGGGACGGCGTCCGGTTTGNTCGATCCACTCTTTNGACATCACCGCCACAATTTCNCCCTNATGTCNGACCGGGATCGCCATCATTCGCGATTCGTCGTCGAGGCCCTCGACGAGGACCTCGCCATCGATCACCTCACCAGATTCAAAACATTCCGAGAGAACAATATTCTCCGACTCGTTCGCGGGCACACCCACATAGTCGGTGGTGAAGATCGTTTGGCCGGTTGCCGGGCGAACTTGACCCACGGTCATCCACACACCGTCGTTGCTCCGCAGGTACAGCAATAAGTCTGCGAAACAGAAATCAGCCAACATCCCCCATTCGGAGACAAGACGATTGAGGTGTGCGATCTTGACACGGTCGAGCGAAGTGTTCGCTTTTGCGAAATCCGTTAGCGACGACATCTCCCAAAGTCTGCACCAAAGAACCCCACCNAGTCCGACATACCCGTCGGAAATGACTACGGTAATGACATGAACGCAAAGGCTTCTTTCCGCAGTTTCGAAGAATCAACCGAGGCCGACTGGAAAATCATCCAGAATGATTTCCCGGTCACTCAGGCTCTCGCCGCCGCCAACATTATTGAACAGCTCCGAATTCTCGAACGCGACGACGGAGGTTTCCCGGTTTCGCGGCTCGAGCACTCGCTCCAAACCGCCACTCGTGCAGCCGAGGACGGCCGCGATGATGAATATGTGTTGTGCGCCCTGCTGCATGACATTGGCGACACGCTTGCGCCGATGAATCACCCATCGATTGCGGCAGGNATCATCAAGCCATACGTATCAGAAGCCAATCACTGGATGGTCGAGCACCACGGAATTTTCCAGGGTTACTACTTTTGGCATCACATCGGTGCTGACCCGAACACACGAGAGAACTACCGAGACTCTCCATATTTCGAATACACCGAAGAGTTCTGTCACAAGTACGACCAAACCGCTTTTGACCCTGACTACACGTCAGCGCCTCTCGACACCTTTGTGCCGATCATCGAACGGTTCTTTGTGCCTCAGACAGAAGCCGCAACGGCGGCATACAGCGCCTTGAGGTAAGCCCCTCGCGAAAAGCCGATCGGATGGTCAATTGCGTGGCCAGTCCTACGTAACTCCATGAATGGTCGGCCAACCTCGCGAGACGCAGTTCTCATTTCGTGCCCAAGTTCATCAATCGTGATTCTGCTTGAGCACGAGGCCTGAACGAGCAGACCACCGTCAACGGTGAGCCGCAGCCCGGCTCGCGCAAGGCGACGATATGACGACAGTGCCTTCGGAATTGATTTCTCGTTCTGAGCAAACGACGGTGGGTCAATAATGACGACGTCAAATTGCTCCCCCGAGGCGGCGAGCGACTCCATGATGTTGAATGCGTCTCCTCGCTGCGAAGTAATCTCGCATCTTCGAACGGCAGCGATGTTTCGGTTCTGTTCGATGTTCGCCTTCGCTACATCGATGGCGGGCTGAGAGATGTCGACGAGGTGAACACTCCGAGCGCCGCCCGCCGCCGCCGCAAGGGCGAAACCTCCTGTTGCGGTGAAGACGTCGAGCACTCGCGCACCATCGCATGCGGCTCCGACCAGCGTGCGGTTGTCACGCTGATCGAGGAAGGCTCCTGTTTTGTTGCCCCGGCGAACGTCAGCACTCATCGTGAGGCCACGTTCGAGGTATGTCAGGGTTCCGTCAAACTGCGAACCAACGAGCACATCCCCATCACCAGGAGCATCGGCCGGAGGGGACACTCGCCGAGCGCAGCGAAGAACAACCCTCTCGCTCTGCAGTACCTTTTGTGCGGCAGCAATGATGTCACCGAGATGTGGGTACCAAGCGCCGCTGTACAACTTGATGACGAGAGTGTCGACGTAACGATCGAGTACCAACCCTGGCAGGCGGTCGTTCTCCCCATGTACCCACCGCCATGCAGTCGTCAATGGGTCATCGACAAGCCCGTGGCGACGATCCAACGCAGCGGTAAGCCGATCAACCCACACACGAGGTTCGACTGCAAGCGCGCCACCGGAATGCAGCATCTTGACTCGAATTGGTGACTCAGGGTCCCAGAGACCAACCCCAACCACACGTCGGTCGTCGAATACGACGGCAACACTCCCTGCTGGAAGATCGTTGGGGTCAGCAGATGCGATCGAGCCATCGAATAGCCACGGATCACCCGACCTCACCGCACGAAGACCCGCAGCGGTGGGCCGCACTGCTACCCGCCGTGATTGCGGGTCGAAAGTCTGAGAAACGTCAGCCACCGAAACCGATACGACGTTCTTCCGACGTACCGAGTTCGACGTATGCAATCTTCGCTGCGGGAATCGCGACTTCACGGCCCTTCCGATCGGTCACCCACAACACATCGGTGGCCCCACCGAGGGCGGCATCAACTCGACTATGGAGGTCGTCGCGTTGATCGTCGTCAACCTCAAATGCTAATTCTCTCGCAGTTTGCGTTACACCAATTCGTACGTCCACAAGCCGTACGGTATCGCTTCTGCTGAGTACCCACCCCACGTTGCTACAAGTGGACTCGGATTCACTCAGTCTGCCGATANTAAGAAGTNCGCTATTCCACTTGAGCGACGTAGGCAGATGCCCACGACAACGATGCAAACACGAGCGCGGCAACTGCGAACGGCGTGACCGAAACATCGATGCGGGTTGCGACGAGGCCCCCGAGAATAGAGCCACCCAGCATCCGAAATCCGCCCGACAGCGCAGAAACGGTCCCGGCAATATGGGGTAGTGGCTGCATTGCTTCTGCGTTCATGTTCGGCATGATGAACATGAACGCCGACAGCATGAGCCCTAGCGCCGGCATAAAGACCCAGAACGATGGCTGACCACTTCCGGAGATTGCGATGATGACGAGAAGTGCTGCACATAGGTTGAGCACGATCAGCATCCGATTGAGCACAGTTCGCACTCCAAAACGCACGACCGCCTTGCCGTTCACGAGCGAGGCAACTCCAAAGCCGATGGCAGTCACGCCAAAAACAAACGGGAACCATGATCGATATCCAAAAATCTCGCTGACGATGAGTTCCGATGATGCGAGGTACATCGTGAACACACTCTGCATGAATATTGACGAGATCGAATACCACAGCGTTGGTCGGGTTGCAAAAAAAGTTCGATAGCTGTCAGCGATATCTGCTCGATCGAGTTGTCGCCGTTCGTCAACGGGCAACGTTTCCGGCAGTCGACGCGACCACAACCACAGCGCAACCGACCAGAGAGCGCATGCCCAGAACACCGACTGCCAGGGCAGAAACGCGACAATTCCGGCGCCGAGCGCCGGGGCGATGACGGGAACCATGATGAACACGGCCATGATCTGTGACATCGCCCTCGCCATTTCGACACCCTCGAACAGGTCACGAACAACTGCAGTTGCAACCACCCTTGACCCTGCCGCCCCGATGCCCCAGACGAAACGCGCAGCGAGCAACAAACCAAGACTCGGCGCAAGCGCTGACGCAACCGCTCCCACTGCGTAAATCGCAATACTCACCGCAAGAATTCGTTTACGACCAAATCGATCTGTCAACGGCCCGTACACAAATTGAGCGACTGCGAACCCCATGAAAAAGACGGTGACGACTCCTGCGACATCATTCGATGTGGGATCGAGACCAAATGTTTCTCTCATCTCATCAAACGCAGACAACATGAGATCGATTGCCATCGCCATCAACGCCATGATGAGCGACAACATCGCCAACAACTCTCCATTACGGAGCTGTCGTTGTTGATGCGGGGGGCGTTTTTCGACGAGGGGTTTCATGACATGTCGATGTCTAGCGCCTAACTCAGCCGATTAAACAATTGGCGCTGTGAGCAGGCCTCGAGTGACGCTCAACCTAGGGGCCGTGTCACGGTGTTCGATGCAGGCATGGCAGTGATGGAGAGTTTGCGGCCAGACTGGAGACATGTCATTTTCCGAAACCGATCTCACCGCCGCTGATGTTTCCTGGGATCTCTCAGGTTTGCTCTCAGATGTCGATGCGTCGTCGCCTCGCGAGCTGGTCGAACGTGCCCAAGTCCTCGCTGACGACCTTCAGCACTACAAAGGAACCATCGCTCACATCTCATCCGATGAACTCTTTGACATGATGAGTGTGCTGTCGGAGACATCTGAACTTCTCAGCCGGGCGGGCCACTTTACGACGCTGAAGTTTTCAGAAAATACTGCCGACCCTGAAATTGCCGCCGAAATGCAGTTCATCAACGAACAAGCAAATTCCGTNAGCACAAAATTGCTGTTCATCGANCTCGAGTGGGCGGAGNTTTCCAGCGAACGCTCACGNGANCTTCTNCTNGGTGATCGTTTTGACTTCTGCCGACACCACCTTGAGAACATGCGTCGCTATCAACCTCACCAGCTTTCTGAACCAGAAGAAACGGTGCTGTCCGAGACCTCGTTGACCGGTGCAAGCGCATGGGTCCGGCTCTTCGAAGAGCACACGTCAGCAATCGAAGTTGAACTACCGGAGTCTCTCGGCGGCAGGGTGAGCCTGATGTCGGCGCTCGCCAACCTTCACGCCCCTNATACCTCTTCGCGNGAGCAGGCNGCCCACGCAATTTCATCCGCGCTCGAACCCGGTCTTCGGACTCGGGCGTTCATTTACAACACTTTGCTGCTCAACAAATCGGTTGATGATCGTTTGCGGAACTACCCGACGTGGATCACCAGTCGCAATATGGCGAACGAAGCAAGCGATGAAAGCGTGCAAGCACTCATTGATGCCGTGGTTGCCCGATACGACATTCCTCAGAAGTGGTATGCCCTCAAAGCCAAGGTTCTCGGTGTTGATCAGTTACGTGACTTTGACCGGATGGCCTCTGTCGCGACGAGTGATACCTCTATCGGCTGGGAGGAAGGTAGTGCAGTCGTACGTGAGGCCTACGCAAGTTTCTCGCCCGAGCTCGCCGGGATTGTCGGGAGGTTTATTGACGAGCGGTGGATTGATGCTCCCGTTCGGCCCGGTAAACGAGGGGGCGCGTTCTGTGCGTATGCGGTCCCTTCCCATCACCCGTACGTGTTGCTCAATTGGACATCGACGCCGCGCGACGTTGCGACACTTGCCCATGAACTCGGTCACGGTGTTCACGGCTTCCTCGCTCGAGAACAAGGAATCTTTCATCAATCGACGCCTCTCACACTTGCTGAAACAGCGTCCGTGTTCGGTGAGACCGTCACGAACAACCGCCTGCTCTCAATGCTTGAAGACCCGGGCGAACGGTTCGCACTTCTCGCAGCAACCCTTGAAGACTCGATCGCAACCGTGTTCCGTCAGGTGGCGATGAATCGGTTTGAAGACGCCTGTCATACCGAGCGGCGAGAGGTTGGAGAGATCTCCGCGGAGCGTTTTGGTGATCTATGGGAATCATCTCAACGGGCGATGCTCGGCGATTCTGTTGAGATCACCGAGGGCTACCGAAACTGGTGGAGTTACATCCCTCATTTCATCGCCACTCCGGGTTATGTCTATGCATACGCCTACGGCCAACTTCTTGCGTTGAGTGTGTACGCAAAATTTGAGGCGCGAGGTGACGCATTCGTGCCGAACTATCTCGACATGCTTCGAGCCGGCGGCTCCATGAAACCTGAGGATCTCACCGCCCTTGTCGACTGCGATCTCACCGACCCAGGATTCTGGTCTGCTGGCCTCGACATCGTTGAGCAACAACTCACCCGTGCATCTCAGGCAGCCGAAGCGGCCGGACGTCTCTGAGAACGANCTACGCNTGANCTNCTCGGGCAACTGGCAACGTGTAGAGCACAACCGNCGATACCCCGGCGGTGATCAGCGCNTAGGTGATTCCNGCATTGAAACCNGAACTGTCGATAATCGCCCCAGCAAGTGGCGGCCCGATGAGCCCACCAATTCCGGCTCCGGTATAGGTCGCACCGAGAATGGTCGCCATGCCATTCGTTCCAAACATCACCGCCACCGCTGCTGGCGACAATGCAATGAACCCTCCATAGCCGACGCCGAGAACCACCGCGAACAGGACGAGTACTCCGTAGCGGCCATCGGCGACGAGCCAAATCGCGTACGAACTCGCCATCACGCCAAACGCTGCCTGCATGAGACGTATCGGTCCGACCTTGGCACCGAGCGCGCCCAATCCGAGCCGGCCAACGATTGACGAGGCACCAATGAGACCAATAAGCGCAGCAGCCCTTGCCGATGGCACCCCACGATCAGTTGCGTATGTCTTAATGAAAACGAACGGGACAAACAGCGCCATCGTTGTAATGAGCGACGCCGAATATAGGGTGATAAACCGTCGGTCTCGAACCAGCGTCCGAAGTTGAACCACGCCCCCATCACCAACAACTGGTGGCGTCACCGCTCCAACCGATGCAATGAGCAGAGCCGCCATACCTCCAATTGCAAACACCACGTACGTCGTTCTCCATCCGTACCGATCGATAAGTGATGCCGCAAGCGGGGCACAGACGAGTGTTCCGGCGCCGATGCCCGACACCGCAATTCCGAGTGCCAACGTTCGGCCTTTGTTGAACCATCCTCCAACCGTCGCAACCATGGGCACGTATCCGCATGCCGTCGCTGTGCCGACCCCAACGCCATAGGTGATGAATCCAACCCAAATCGCTTGCACGAGAGACGTCAGGTAGAGACCGATTCCCATGCTGATAGCTCCGACGAACACCACGCGCCGAGGACCGAAGCGGTCGGCAAGCCTTCCAGTGATCAAGCCTCCCAGGAAGTAGAAGCAGGTTGTCAACGAAAACATTAAAGCGGTCAGGCCCTTGCCTGAGTTGAATTCCTCAGACATCGAGTCAAAGAACGCTCCGAATGAGTAGCCCACCCCAAAACAGGTGAAACATGACAGAAATGCTGCAGCGACGATGCCCCAGCGACGGAGTCCGCTAAGGTCTCCCGGCTCTTCCATCATCTTTCCTACTTTCGACCAACTCGTAAACGCCATCTTCATCTCAGCAGAGCGGTCGTGGTGAATCGCTGTCAGAGCACGATCACTAGTACTTGCAAAAATCCCCGACATTAAGAATGCGATCTGTGTAACAATTTGCGCGTTGATATCGATTACAGGATTGCGTACGTTGACGAGTGAGGAGAGCACGTGACATACCTGGGCGATATCAGCGATGGTCAGTGGAGTGACGGCTTACGGTGGACTGTTTCTCCGGCGTGTTTCCAAACGGTCGACAATCCCATACGGGCCATTCCTCGTCGTGGGCACGGTCGTCAAACTCGGAATTCGGGGTACCCCGTGAGGCGGGGCAGGCGCAACGGGTATTCACTTCGCGACTTAAAGTCGGGCGACAGTGGAGCTTGGTCATGGCTCGTCGCCGAGTTCTCCGGGAAGATCGTGGGTTACGCGACGCGAATGGGAGCTCGTGATCCAGAAGAAGTGATGAGCGCCACTCTCGAAACAGTTGCGACGCGAATCGCCGACTTCGAGGGAAATGAATCTCAGATGCGGTCGTTCATCTTCTCGATCGCTCACGCCCGAATCGTCGACGATCTCAGAAAAGCGACACGAAGGAGCGAAGTCTCGATCGAGAACACCCTCACCCTTCTCGAAGCCGACGAACCGAATGAAGACACCTTTAGCGACCCCGATCTACTGAACGCGTTGAGTCGGCTACCAGAAGATCAGCGCCGGATGCTTGAGCTTCGGTATGTCGTTGGTTTGTCGACCAAAGAAACGGCTGACGCAATCGCAAAGTCAGAGGTTGCTACGCGAGTCGGGCTTTCGCGGGCGTTCGCACGGCTGAAGGAATTGCTTGTTGATGACCTTCGGAGTTCCTCAGAGGAGGTGCTCTCATGATGACAATTCGTCCGTCTCACCGGCGGCTGCAGCGTCGGCTCGTAGACCTCGATCTCTCAACTGCTCCTGTGGGCTACTCCACTAATCCGTCTGATGTGGACGAGAACTTTGTCGCACGGCTTCAGTCTCTCGCAATCGCAAGTTCGATTGCACCTGCTCCTAGGTCAACGCGAATTCGCAAACAGGTGGGCGCGGTCATCGGCGCAGTAGGAATTCTCGGATGGGCTGGTGCAGCAGCGGCTGGAGCAAGTGTTGGTCTTGCCGCTACCGGCAACCTGCCTGCACCCGTTCAAGAGGTTGTCGCTGACGTGCTCGATGTTGTCAAGATCAGCGTTCCTCGCCCCGATCCACTTCCAGCACCCGAAGTTCCGCTGCCGACAGATGGCAACCCCGAGGATCAGCCAGAGCTGAAGAATTCAGATTCTCAGGAACAGGCGAATGAAACAGGCCCCATCGAGACAACGCCGACAGTGGTGCCAGTACAACCGTCAACATCCACATCAACGACCTCGACGCCTCCGGTCGCCTCTAATGACGATCGAACCCCTCGGAAGATCGTGGCATGCGGCACCCCAGCCGCAACAAGCAATCCCAATTGCTTCAAACGCATCGATGAGGAAACCATCGGAATCATCCCTGTCGACCCGGAGTGCGACCCACGGGCCGCAGCAAAAACCCCCGACTGCCANACCGACGAGGACACCAGCAGCGACAACGACAACAACACCACCATCCCAGCCTGCGACACACCGACCGCAGCAAAAAACCCCAACTGCTTCGAGGAAGCTGACGACGGCGCAATCGTGGTAGNGCCCTCGTGTGACAAAACGACAACTGCCAACAATCCGAAGTGTGAAGATNCGAGCGACGGGGTTGCTGACGACGGCGACGACAACCCAGGGAACAGCAACGGAAACTCGGGCCGCAACTAATCCTGNCGGCGACCNCCTCACCCGCAGTTTCGCCCGGCTACATCAATCTATGTTTCAATCGTCGAATGGCTCGTCGTCGATCGCTCACCATTGCAAGTGTCAATGTCAACGGGATACGCGCTGCGGATCGAAACGGCATCTCTGCATGGATTGCTGATCGTCGCCCAGACGTNGTNACTCTGCAGGAGGTGCGTGCGCCCGACGACATCTTTNCCGAACATGTCGACCGCCTGTGGGGAGAAAAATGGCATCGCGTCCACGCCGAGAGCGCAGCAAAAGGTCGCGCTGGAGTTGCGGTCGTCAGCTCACATAACATTGCAAANTCGCNGATTGATATCGGNAAGCCCGCTCAACGTTTCAACAACACGGGGCGCTGGGTGGAGGCCGTCATTGACATACCNTTCCTTGATCAGCCTCTCGTTGTGATCTCCGCGTATGTGCACACCGGCGACGCAGGCGATGAAAACCGTATGGAAGAAAAGTTGNCGTTCTTCGCAGCCATGACGNGGCGCATGGAANTACTTCGNTCATCAGGGGCTTATGTTCTTCTCACCGGAGATTTCAACGTTGGCCACACAGAGCTCGACATCAAGAACTGGAAAGGCAACCGAAATAATGCCGGGTTCTTAGAGTCTGAGCGTGCATGGTTCGACCGTTGGTTTGACGACNTCGGCTGGGTCGACCTCGCCCGGAATCTTGCTGGACCGGTGGAAGGCCCCTACACGTGGTGGAGTTTCCGAGGACAAGCTTTTGACCGGGATGTCGGCTGGCGTATCGACTACCAAATCGCCTCACCGGAGTTCGCTGCCTTCGCAGCAACGTCTGAGGTCGATCGGGCCCCAAGCTACGCAGAGCGGTGGAGCGATCACGCTCCCCTCGTCGTCACCTTCAAGGTCTAGTCAGATTCGTTCAAGATCAGCGCCNTCAAACAACGGCGCAATCTCGAAANGCCGGAGNTCATGCTCCATCTCATCATCGGTTGGAACATCGCCNANCGNGGCANGCTTTGCTGCNTCGAGCACCATCGGCAACACGCNNCCGTCGCTTGTTGAATTCAAAAAGAGATGCTCTCGTCCGAGAACGAAACGGACCGCTCGCCCAACGGCTCCCTCATCTCGAAGGGGCTCGTACCAAGAGAAACGAGGACCGTCGTATCCGGACTCCCATCTCGACTTTGCGACCGACTTAATGGTCTGAATGGCGATGCCATTCTCCACACAGCGAGCGATGAGTTCCTCAACATCTGCGGAAAATGCATCCGACTTCAACAATGAATAATTCAGGGGGAACAGCACCGAGTCGAACGCGAACTCGTCAAGACTCCTCATGTGCATGGCAGGGATACGAAGTCCATGCCCTGTCACCCCAATAAACCGAACGAGACCCTCATCTCGTGCCGCAGCTAGGGCCTCAACGGCTCCACCGGGAGCGAATGCCTCACGCCACTCATCTTCTTCCACCAAGTTGTGCAACTGAATAAGGTCGACCTGGTCGACCCCAAGCCGACGCAACGAATCTTCAAGCCCCGCACGGGCCGCCTCGCCACTTCGTTCTCGAGTTTTCGTCGCAAGAAAGACCTCGCTGCGGTGTTCTGCAAGCCAAGGATTCATCACCACTTCTGCGTGCCCATATGAATGCGCNGTGTCGAGATGGTTCACACCTGCCGCAACAGCAAGATCAAGGGTCGCAGTAGCGCGCTCTTGTGGCATCGCTCCGAGTGCTGCACCACCAAATATGACTCTTGANGACAGGTGACCCGTGCTTCCAAATGGCGCTGTTTCGATCATGCTGTCGACCTTAATACGAGGCCGCATTCACTCTCTCGGCGCACCAATGAATTGCCATCGGCAAGACTTCGGAGAGCCGTGTTGACGCAGTCGTTAGGTTCGCTAAAAACTGCTCGGCCGTCGGAGTTGGGTGGTCGACAAGATCAGTAATCGTCTTTATTCCAACGAATGGTGTACCGCTGAGACCGCAGACCCACGCCACAGCCGCAGCTTCCATCTCCTTGACCTCTCCATCGAGAGCCAAGATCCATTCTCGGTCGGTGTCACTCTCGTCAAGTGAGTTGCTAGTTGTCACAACGCCTTTACTTGCATCGAGATGTTGGGCAAGTTCTTCGCTATATGCCCATACCAGGTGTCGACCAATCCCGTAATTGCGAAAGCCTTCAATTTCGATACGCCGATCGTGACGGACAACGTGTGGCCATGCGACAAACACATCACCAATCTGTGCTGCCGACCGGCTCCATCCACCCGCCGTACCGGCAGAAATCACCACATCAGGTTGCCAGTGCTCGATGACTTGCATCGTTGTAAGCACCGCTGGCTCGGTGCCGACGAGGTCTACCTGATGTTCCGGATCAACTCCATTCACCCCAATGACGATGGTGTCGCCCGAGCGCTCCGCAACAAACACTTGCGTCGGCAATGAAGGAGTCAGTCCATAACGAGCAGCCCCTAACTCATCAATGAGCGGCCCCGCTTCCGCTCGCATGGCCATGATGACGGCAATCGTTGCCATACCACTCAGCCCTGGCTTTCACCCAGCAACATCGGGGCCACGTGAAACGTCAAACGTCTGCAGAAACTCTCGTCGCTGAGAGACGGTGTCGCAACGAAGGAGAGATCACCATCGATCGACAACACGACGACTTGATGCTGTGAAGGTGAGAAGACGTTCATGACCTGTGGTCAAACGTAGTTCCTTGCGATGCCTGCAGGTGCTTTCAATCGGCATAGTCTCACGGCATGTGGATTCGACTCCGACAGATATGTGTTGCATGTACTGATCTCAACGAGGTTTCACGAGACCTTGCGGGGGTTCTTGGCCTTGAGGCCTGTTTTACCGACCCCGGTGTTGCCCAGTTCGGACTGAAAAACACGTTATGGCCGATNGGNACTCAGTTCCTCGAATGTGTCACCCCNATGTCGTCCGACCTCGAGACAACTGCAGCCGGTCGCTATATCTCCCGACATGNTGGGGATACCGGTTACATGGTGATCTGCGAAGTCGATGACGTTGCGGCTCGACGCAACACGGTTGATGAACTGGGAATCCGAGTTGCATTTGAGCTCAATTATCCNGATGAAGGACATGTCGGTGTGCAACTCCATCCGGNNGATACCGGAGGGTCATTCCTTGAAATGGATCAGATGACAATGAAGGGCGGCGGAGAGGTCGGTGGACCATGGTGGCCGGCGGGAAAGAACTGGCGGCCATTTGTGCGCACTGATCGAGTGAGCGNAATTACTGCTGCCACGATCTCTTCACCTNATCCTTCGAGCCTNGCAACTCGATGGGCCGAAATCTCTCAGACTCCGTTCGACCTTGACGACCACAACCAGCCCATTCTTGAGTTTGATAATGCTCGAATACGGTTCGTTCAAGAAAACGATGGTCGAGGAGAGCGACTGAGCGGCATCGATGTGCGGTGCGGTGACATCGAGGCCGTGCTTGCTGCAGCCACAACGTTGGGGCTGCAAACACGCAACACCACTGTCACACTCGCCGGGCTAGACGTAACGTGCGTCGAGTAACCGAATACTCATCTCATCACTGACAACGCAGATGATCTTGCGCTGTGAGCAGAGTTCTGACGGCTGCAATGAGACCGAGCAGAACGGATGGTACGAAATCCCTCTTCGACGCCCATCTTGATGAACCCCCGCCACCATTGCTGCGATGGAGATTGTGGTAGCCGCTTTGTACTTCGTGTTCGTCAACCTAATCACCTGAGAAATGTGATCATGGTGAATTTACGCGCACGGCCTACGTGTCGAAAAGTTCGCCCATCACGCTCCCAATGCGCAGCTCGACGTCGCGGGTTTGCCCGCCGGCGTCAAGATACTGACGCATTGACGGCTGGGCATCAACATCGCGCAACAGCACCTGAAACAAATACGACTCATATTTCAAGCCTTCGTCAAGGCTTCGTTCGACGCTTGCGTTCACGGCCCGCTTTGCCTCACGAACCGCCGCCGGTGGAAATGAAGCAATGCGTGTTGCCAGTGCATCGACATAGGCCGACAGCGAATCGCCGCTCATCGCTCGATTCAAAAACCCCCAACGCTCTGCCGTTTCAGCGTCAACGTCATCGGCCCCGAGCACTACTTCCATCGCTCGACCAATACCGATGAGACGGGGAATGCGTTGGGTGCCGCCACCGCCCGGAAGGATGCCGAGTGGAACCTCCATTTGGTTCCACTGGAATGTCTCGAGATCGCCGAATCTCATATCGCAGGCTGAAGAAAGTTCCGCNCCGCCGCCGCCGACCCTGCCACGAAGTTCTACGATCGTGACCTTGTCCATTGTTCGATATGCCTCGCACATGCGGTCAAAACCACCGAGCTCGGGCTCCTCAACGGCCTCACCATTTGTGGGGAACTCAAGAATTGCNNTCACATCAAAGTGAGCAATAAAGAACTCGGGGTTCGCGCTCCGCAACACAACGACCCGAACCTCATCATCTTTCGAAAGATCGACAGACACTTTTGCGAGCGACCTGAACAGACCAGACGTCATCAGGTTGATCGGCGGATTATCGATCAACACCGTCGCAACTCCATCACGAACAGTGACGGTGAGATGTGGATAGTCGTAAGTCATCTGTTCTCCTAGTTCGCGATTCCAAGAAGGTCGTGAGCAACATTGCCCCCAACGATCGTGGCGTCGACTGAAATCTGTCCGATGCCGTCTTTATCGATCGTCAGTGGGTCTTCACCAAGAACAACAAAATCTGCAAGCTTCCCTGGAGAGATCGTGCCTTTCACCCTCTCTTCAAAGGCTGCGTAAGCCGACCCTCCGGTGTACGCAGCGATCGCTTCAGAGGCTGAAATCGCCTCTTCAGGAACAAACGGTTCTCCTGAAGCCGTCCGCTGGTTAACCATGTCGTGAATACCGAGAAGAGGCGCTCCGTTGACCACTGGTCGGTCACTTGACCCCGGAAGAGGGATCCCTCGATCGAGAAATGACCGTTGCCGGTACGCATCTGGGGTTCGATGCACACCGAGCGCGCCTTTCATTCCGTCGCCAATCTCTGAGATGAATCTGCCCTGCGGCACCGGAATCACCCCGAGTGCCTTGACCTTGTCGAGGAGGTGTTCCTGCAAGACGCCACAATGCTCGATCCGATGTCGTGAGTCGTACCGTGGGTAGAGCTTCTGTGCCTCTTCGTACGCATCGAGCACTGTCGCAACGGCGCGGTCACCAATTGCNTGGGTGCACACCTGCCAGCCCGATTTGTGGGCATCGATNATGAGCCGGCGAAGTACCTCAGGTTCAGTCTGGAAGAACCCGCAACTGCATTCACCAACGCCTCCACCTTCGAATGGATCAAACATGGCTGCGGTTCGACCGATCAGAGATCCGTCCGAGAAAATTTTCGTGCCGCCNATGCGAAGCCACTCATCGCCAAGGCCGGAGTGAATTCCGCCATCAAGTGTAAACACGCTGTCTTCGCCTTCCGCATGAGAGATGTGATGCAGAGCTTCAACCGCAACAAGCAGATTCGCGCGTATTCCCAACACCCCTCGCTTCCGAGCCTCCATCCACGCCATCAACTCGATGGGGCTGTGTGACACCAGACCCGCACCGACACCGGCCTCCGTCGCCGACGTCACGCCCTCGGCGAGGTAGCGCTTTGACGCCTGGTCGATCGCGTCCACAATGCGATCNACGGTCAATGGGTATACGAGGTCACGCACCATCGACTGAGCCTGCTCCATGACCAAACCATCGAGCGCACCATCGGCGTCACGTCCGAGTTCGCCACCATCTGGCACTGGGGTCTCACGAATCATGTCGAGCACTGCTGTGTTCACCGTGCACATGTGGCCAGAGGTGTGCTTTAGCCATACGTTGTGNTTTGGGGCCGCAGCATCGAGTTCACGGGCATGGGGGTGTCGACCTTCGGCAAGTTTGTTCTGGTCGTAACCTGCTCCGGTCACCCAGCCACCCGCAGGTGTTTCCGCTGCCCGCTGTCGGATCGCTTCACAAATGTCTTCAACTGAGCGCATTGGCGGAGACGAGCAATCAACATCGGCCAAACTCATGCCGAAAAACACCATGTGGTTGTGAGCATCATTGAAGCCGGGGACCACGCTGNGACGACCNAGGTCGATTCGGGCATCGGCAGNGAATTNCTCTGCAAGGTCGTCATCGCCAACGGCAACAATTCTGCCGGCAANCACGGCTACCGTTGATGCTCGTGGTTGGCCAGGGTCAAAGGTGTGGATGTCGCCGTTTACAAAAAGCTGATCGACCTTCATGGCTCGATTCTGTCAGTTTGGTGTTCCGGGTTCTGCCTTGGGAGAAATCGAGGGGTTCAGACTGAAACTTTCGTTCCGTCGACGGTGACCGGGTTGATCGCCACATCTGCTTCGGTGCCCATCTCGCGAGTCCATGAAGCAAATTCGAGAAGAATGCCATCTGGATCGAAAAAGTAAAACGACCGCACAAACACTCCGGGATGAAAACTTGCGGCNACGGTCAGTTCGCTNTCGTCATGNTCCAAGACGTCCGACACGTCAACACCCTCGTCGATCAGGCGTTGGCGATATTCCTCAAATTTGTCGAGCGGAACATCAAANGCGAGATGATTCATCGAACCATGNGCTGAAGCAAGGTTGCCCCGTCCGGGCATTCCGCCAGCACTCGAGACTCCTGGTTGTGGTTCGGGCGCTCCGGGAAACCAGAAAAATGCGAGGCAGTCATCGTTTCCGATGTCAAAGAAGAAATGCTGGCCGCCGCCAGGAATNTCGAGGGTCTTCACCAGTTGCATCCCCAACACGTCTCGATAAAACCGTACGGTGCGCGACATATCAGCACACACCATCGCAATGTGGTTGACACCCCTTATCTCAAATTTCTCGTTCATCTCAATCGTCTCCACGATGCCGGCCGGCAAATTGCTCGGCGTCAAAGTCTTCTGGTGCTGGCACTTCGACGATGACTTCATCGCGATCGTCAAACTCGAGACGCAGTGCTCTCGTCATGACTGCATGCATGAAATACAGCGAAGTGATGTAGGTGAATTCGAGAATTTCTTCGTCACTGAAATGCTCTTTCATNGCNTCGAACACCGCGTCAGGAACTCGACCATGCTGGTCNACGAGATAATCGGTGTAGGCGAGCAAAGCTCGCTCTTTCGCATCAAAGCAGTCAGCGACCTCCCATGCGTGAATTGCGGTGATCTTCTCTTCGGNCATGCCAAGCCCGCGGCAACTCTTGCAATGCTGGGAGTAGACGAACTGGCTGCCCGTCAACCAGCCGGCTCGGGTTTGCCCAAGTTCGCGCAGTTGGGCATCGAGTCGACGTTCGGGGCTGCGGTACAGACCAAAGCCCTTCACCGAATGATCGAAGATGTCGGGTGAGAGCGCAAAGACAGTCCACCAGTCACCGGTTGTGCCAGTCGATGTGCCAGGTTCGTCGACAGGGTCACGGTCGCCAAAGAGGAAATTGTAGAGCGGTAATACCCGTTGCTGGTCTGCTTCAGCGCGAGGTACTTGTCGGAGACGTGGCATCTGCTGTCCTTACGCCGGCACCCCGAGCCGATCGTGCACTGCGGCAAGAGCCTGCAGTTCTGGCATCACCTTTGAGGCGAAAAGGTGCATTGACCGCTCTGCCTCTTCAAGCGGCATTCCGGCGTAGGAAAACACGCCCATGTAGCCGTCCATGTACATCTCGTCTTGAAGGTTGATGATCTTTTCTGTCACTTGCTCGGGTGTTCCCCATAGTTGGAGGTCGATGAAGAAGTCCTCCATCTGCTGATACCCGCCGGGCGCCACGAGACGGTCGTACATCAGGCCATGGTGCTCATAGCCAGGTATTTCTTTGAGGTGCGGTTCATTGAACTCGTAGTGCTTGACCACCGAGTCCCAGTAGCCGCCAACATACTTGCGTGCCATCTCTTCAGCGCGATCTGCGCTCTCGTCAACAAATGTCCATCCAGCGACATAGGGCGGTGGTGGCTCAGTGCCATTCGCATCTCGGTAAATGGTTCGATAATCCTGCAATTCTTGCCGTACGGCCTTCCACGGTTTTTGCGGAACGACGAGAATGCCAACACCCATTTCCGCCATGATGCGCGCCGAGTCAGGCGATACTGCGGCCGCATACGTCCGACCTTTGAACGTCGAGATTGGACGGGGACGGATATCTCTGCGCTGCTGATGGAGGAGTTCGCCGGAGTATTCGATCCAGCCTTGTTCGAGGGCGTTCAACACGATTTCTGCTGACTCTTTGAACCGAAGTCGGGCCGTCCCCATATCGACACCAAAGCCATCAAACTCGACTCGCCCGGTTCCGCGACCCATCCCCAAAATCACACGGCCGTCCGAAAGGTTGTCAAGCATCGAAATCTGCTCGGCGACGCGAACCGGGTCGTGCCACGGAAGCACACACACCATTGACCCAAGTTGAATGTGCTCNGTTTTTGCCGCCATATAGGTGAGGAACTGAAAAACATCAGGGCACATCGTGTAGTCGGTGAAGTGGTGTTCGACACTCCAAATCGATTGAAACCCGAGCGGTTCGGCTTGCATCGCGAGATGCAGATCGCGCGCATAGGCATCCTTATCAGGGATCTGTTCCCCTGGATTCTGAAAGATGACAGACATTCCCACATGCATGAGTTACCCCTTGCTGTTTGCACGGCTCATCGCCGGGCCGCAGCCCCCACTGCGACACCTCTATTGTGCCCCATGCCGCAGCCCTCGTTTAGCGTCGGAGGACTCATTTACGATTAAAGAATGTCGTCATCTTCGCTGTCAACGAGCCAGGCAAGTGTCGCTATTGATGGCGGTCGGCTCTGGGCAACTATGCACACTCTCGCCGAGATCGGAGCTACCGAGGCTGGCGGCGTCGCCAGAGTTGCGCTCACCGATGTCGACAAGGCGGGNAGAGACCAATTCATTGAATGGGTGACAGCACTTGGCTGCAGTGTGCACATCGACAGAGTTGGCAACCTTTTCGCTCGTTACGAGGGGACAGACCAATCTCGTACACCGGTCGTCATCGGCAGTCATCTCGATTCGCAACCAACCGGAGGCAAATACGACGGCGCGTACGGGGTCATGGTTGGTCTCGAAGTCTTACGAGCACTGCACGCCGACGGGGTCAGACTTGCGGCTCCGGTTGAGGTCGTGTCGTGGACCAATGAAGAAGGGGCAAGGTTCCCGCCTGCGATGTTGGGGTCTGGTGTCTTCTCAGGCGACATCCCACTTGAAGCTGGGCTCGGCTCAACATCGATGCAAGGTGAGGTCCTCGGCGAAGAACTCCTCCGCATTGGATACTCCGGGCCGGAAATGCCTGGAGAACGGCCGATTGGCTACTACCTCGAACCTCATATCGAACAGGGCCCCATTCTCGAAGAAGGTGACCACACGATCGGCATCGTGACCGGAGTACAAGGAGTGCGGTGGTACGACGTAACGATCACCGGGCAAGAGGCCCATGCAGGGACTACCCCGATGGAGCGACGCAGCGATGCAATGGTCTCTGCTGCTCGCCTCATTACCGAAGTTGACAATATTGCTCGTCGCCGGGCACCCGCCGGAAGGTCAACAGTGGGAGTTGTCGAAGTAGAGCCCGGCTCTCGAAACACGATCGTCGGCACAGTACGCATGACCGTTGATCTTCGTCACCCCGACGCCGACATCCTCGCCGAAATGGATGCCGAACTNCACCACTTTGTCTCGACCCTTCACCCGCAACCACAGGTTGAGCAGATCTGGTATTCGGCACCGATCGAGTTTGATGCCGAGATCGTCAATGCGTTGCGGTCCGCCGCAACAGAGCAAGGAAGGGAACCGGTCGACATCACTTCAGGTGCCGGACATGACGCGTGCTACATCTCGAAAGTTGCTCCAACCGGAATGGTGTTTATCCCCTGCGCTGATGGCCTCTCTCACAATGAGGCCGAGGCGATTACCTACGAACACGCAGTCGCGGGTGCCGAGGTAACGCTTGCTGGAGTGTTGCGCTTGGGTTCGTAACGGCGTGCACGCTCAGTTGCTAACGAAGCCTTTCCAGGTGCTCATATAGGCGATGAAGGTGTCAGACAGACCCTCCTCGGAAAGAGTGGCTTCACTGACTGGCACGTGGCGGGGGGCAAAGCCACCATCATCACTGAGCAAATTCGGATAGTCGTGGTGAAGAATCGCTACTCGACCAAGGATCGCAATATCAACCCCGGTATCGATCACCCGTTGCACATCCGCAGGTTCNTGGATTTTTCCGGCAACGCCAAGGCGAACATCGCCNCTCGGCAACTCGGCAAANATNTCCATCAGTGANCGGCCTTTGTGCTCGTCTTCATTCGGTTCTTTAAACGAATTCCACAGCGACATGTCGATGAAATCGACGTCACCAGAGTCGACGAGCTGCGAGTACACCTCAATGATTTCATTCATCACCATTCCGAACCGCTCAGGGGAGAGTCGAACGGAGAGATGAAAATCAACCCTGCACTGCTCACGGATACCGGCGATGATCTCGAACAACAATCGCGATCGGTTCTCTAACGAACCGCCATAGTGATCGGTGCGATGGTTGATCTCTGATGANAGAAATTGGCAGATGACATAGCCGTGCGCTCCGTGCAGTTGAACACCGTCATAACCAGCNNTTTNTGCCCTCACCGCAGCNGCAATGAAATCNTCTCGGAGTTGCTCAACCTCTTCTGTNGTGAGACCACGAGCCCCGGTTTCTGGGTCGTCGGAGGGGCATACCGGAGTCATGTTGTTGAGCGCTTTTGGTACGCGGTTCCCACCATGGTGGAGCTGCACAATTGCAAGGCTCCCGGTTGACCGAATCTCGTCTGCCATGGCTGCGAGCGCTGNAATGTGATCATCTCGACAAATCCCCAGCTGTCCCGGAAACGCTCGACCAATCTCTTGCACGTGTGCCGCTGCGGTCATGGTCATTCCGAATCCACCGTGGGCTCTCATCGTCAGCCACTTATGTTCGTCTGCGCTCAGCGTCCCGTCATCGTGGCTTTGTTGATTCGTCAACGGGGCGAGCATGAAACGGTTTGGCATCGCTGGGCCACGCAAAAATGCCACGGTGTCAAACGGAGAATTCACGAAAAGAGTTTGACCGATCTCTCTCCAATCGCTCTCATTCTGGTTGCTGGGCGGGCCCGGTTCGCACTAATGACAGCCGGTTCCGGATACCGCTCAACATCATCGTGTCGCCTAGTTTCATCACATGCGCGCTGATGATTTCCCCCCAATTTCGGATGAACTTCTTCAAACATGGTCCCGTTTCCCGAGTTGGGATCAAGACACCAACATGGCGCTTCACATGGGCTTTATCGTTGAAGACATCAGAGCTGGTTATGCGCGTCTCCGAATGCCGATATCACCGAATATCATGCAACCAGCTGGTCTCATTCACGGCGGTGCAATCGCTAGTCTCATCGACACAGCAGTTGTTCCCGCGCTCGGAGGAGTCGGAGTTGAACCCACCCGCATGGTCACGATTTCAATGAACATTAATTACATGGGCGCAATCAGTGATGAGGACGCTGTGTGCGAAGGGTGGATTACCCGACAGGGGCGCTCCATCATTTTCTGTTCCGCCGAGGTCACAGGAGCCCAGTCGGGCAAGGTATGCGCAACCGGAACACTCGTCTACAAGGTATGAACTCCCCAGAAATTCACCTGCAGTTCACCCGCAACGAGTTGAGTTCAACTCGGCCCCATGATTTCATGACCCTATGACTCGAGTCGGCATCAACGGATTCGGACGCATCGGAAGGCTCGCCGCTCGGGCGCTTCGCAATCACCGGACGTTAGAACTCGCTCACGTAAACGATCTGAACGCAGATTTAGCAACAGCAGCCCATCTCTTTGAGTTTGACACCGTGCACGGCAGGTACCCGGGAGTGGTCAGCACCAACGGCGAGGCACTGTCAATCGATGGAACTGACGTCACATTTTCTCGTGCCTCAAAACCAGCAGAAATCGACTGGTCTGCAGCCGGTGTCGACATTGTCATCGAGGCCTCCGGCAAATTCAAAACCGTTGACACGCTTCAGCTTCATCTGGACAACGGCGCAGCTTCGGTCATTGTTGCTGCGCCGGTCAAAGATGATGCTGTGCTCAACGTCGTCATTGGCTGTAACGACTATCTGTACTCGCCAACGACCTACCCCATCGCCACAGCAGCGAGCTGCACCACCAACTCGATTGCACCAGTCGTCAAAACTCTGCATGAAGCAATTGGCATCGAACGCGGAACGCTCACCACCATCCACGACGTCACCAACACCCAAGTCATCGTTGATGCCCCTCACAAAGATTTACGTCGNGCACGCTCTGCACTCAACAGTCTCATTCCGACGACCACCGGCTCNGCGACGGCGGTCACGATGATCGTGCCTGAACTCGCCGGCCGCCTCGACGGAGTTGCGGTGCGAGTGCCGATGCTCAACGCCTCACTCACCGACCTTTCGGTATCGATGGAGCGCAAAACGTCAATCGATGAGGTCAATGACATTCTTCGGACAGCGTCCGAAGGTCCACTCGCTGGTGTGCTCGGGTTCGAGACAAAACCACTGGTCTCCGCCGACTATGTCAACGACCCGCGGTCGGGAATTGTCGATGCCGAGTCAACGATGGTGGTCGATGGCCGGTTCGTGAAGGTACTCGTCTGGTACGACAACGAATTCGGCTATGCACATCGACTCGTTGAGCTTGTTCAGCGGGCAGCAAACCATACATGAACCTTCGCAATTACATTCTCGTCACCGCCGGCTACTGGGTATTTACCTTGACCGATGGCGCTCTTCGAATGTTGGTGCTCTTGCATTTCAATGATCTTGGATATTCAGCGGTTCAAATTGCGTTCTTATTCCTCGCCTACGAATTCATGGGCATTCTCACCAATCTGCTTGGTGGTTGGGTCGGTTCTCGACGGGGTCTCAACATCACCCTCATTGCAGGTCTTGTCACCCAGATCGTCTCTCTCGCCGCCTTGAGTTTCCTCTCTGACGATTGGCCTNNGTGGTTCGCCGTCACGTTCGTCATGGCGTTGCAGGCACTGTCTGGTGTAGCGAAAGATCTCACGAAAATGTCGTCGAAGAGTGCGGTAAAAGCAGTCGCCGGTGATGGCGGGCTCTTCAGACTCGTTGCAATTCTCACCGGGTCAAAAAACGCGCTGAAAGGTGTCGGCTTCTTCATCGGCGCAGGATTGCTCTCGTGGATCGGCTTCGTGGCCACCCTGTGGTCAATGGCGGCGGCGCTGGCGATCACCGTCGTTGCGCTTCTGCTCTTTTTGAATGCCGACATCGGGAAGGCCAAAAAGAAGGCGCCGCTGCGGTCGATACTGTCGAAGTCGTCAGAGATCAATCGACTCTCGGCAGCAAGATTCTTCCTCTTCGGCTCGCGCGATATCTGGTTCGTCGTTGCTCTTCCCGTCTTTCTCGCCAACGAGCTCGACTGGGCGCATGAAGCGGTCGGTGCGTTTCTCGCCTTGTGGGTGATCGGCTATGGCGTCGTTCAGTCGTCAGCCCCCCGGTTACTGACACGAAATGGCAACTCCACCGATGAAGTGCTCGCAACCCGTCAATGGGGGTTCATTCTCGGTGTCACCGCTACCGCTCTTGCCGTGCTCGTCGCAATTGATGTTGCGCGGACGTGGGTGGTGGTCATCGGTCTCATCGTGTTCGGAATCGTCTTCGCAATGAACTCCGCACTGCACTCGTTTCTNGTGCTTGCCTACTCAAACGATGACGGCGTCGCTCTCGACGTTGGCTTCTACTATTCGGCAAATGCTGCAGGCCGATTGGTTGGAACCCTGCTCTCAGGGCTGCTCTTTTTGGCAGGCGGCCTCACNGTTGCTCTGGTTGGGTGCGCGGTATTTGTGNTGCTCACCTGGATGTTGACGCTTCGATTGCCGGCACTGCCCGATGGCACTCATGCAAGCCTTGCATCCGTGAGGACTTCAGACTGAGGTACGCCTCACGCAGGACGACGATGCATCATTGCCTGTCGTACGGCAGTACACACGAGTACGTCGTCTTGATTGAAACCACGGTGTTCAAAGGTGACGATGCCTCGGTCATCTAATGACTTTGAGGGCCGCGCCTCAAGCACTTCAGATTCGACTCGAATGGTGTCACCGTGAAAGACCGGTGCCGGGAAGTTCACTTTTTCGAACCCAAGATTTGCCACCGTTGTTCCATGGGTGAGTTCATGCACCGACAACCCAACGATGAGGGCGATCGTGAACATTGAATTCACAAGCGGGCGGCCAAATTGAGTNGTCTCCGCATANGCAAAGTCGAGGTGGAGCGGAGCAGGNTTCATCGTTGCGACCGTGAACTGCACGTTGTCTGCTTCGGTCACCGTGCGTCGAAGTGCGTGTTGCACCACGAGCCCGGGGGTGAGTTCTTCGAACCACATTCCTTTGGGGATGATCTCAGCCATCGTTCATTCTCCTATTTGTCAGCTGTTGCAATGATGCGACGTGCTTGGACTGCCAGTGGTTCATCGACCATCTGCCCTTCGAAATCGATTGCCGCAAGTCCCTCGGAGGTTGCGTTCTCATAGACCTCCAGGAGACGCCGAGCACGGTCGACCTCGTCGGCAGAGGGGATGAATGCAGCGTTTGCGAGAGCAACCTGACCGGGATGGATACACAGCTTGCCCGAATAACCGATCGCTCGGGCCTGCGCGCATTCAGCGACGAACCGATCATCATCTCGAAAGTCGGTCACCACTTGATCGAGAAGCGGTACGCCGCCGAGTCGAGCAGCAAGGGCGACCGCGCTTCTCGCATACAACACTTCTTCATTAGAGGCTGTGCGGATACCACCCATATCGGCGATGAAATCTTCAGCGCCGAAATACGCAGCGACGACACGCTCGTGAGCGAGGAGGAGTCGTGCATCAGCAACCCCAAGACCGGTTTCGATTCCGGCGATGACCCCGATGTGGCCAAGGCCATTTCCTTCGAGAGCAGCGCTGACCGTGTTCAGAGCGTCAACACTGTCAATTTTTGGTACGACGATTGCCGCGACTTCCGGCACGACACCATCGTTGATGTCATCAGCGAACCATTCGCTCGCAACCGCATTCACTCGGACCGTCACCTTGCATTTTTCGGCAAGAGCGGGAACGTGGTCACGAACATGTTGGCGCGCAAGGTCTTTCGCGCCAGCCGGCGTCGCGTCTTCGCAGTCGACGACCACCGCATCGGCTCCACGTTCGGGCAACTTTGCGATGAAGTCGGGCCGGACTGCGGGCGCGAACAACAGTGACCGAAGTCGACCGATTTCGGTCACGCAATCACCGATCGTTTCGCAACCTCTTCGAGCATGACCTCAGTCGCGCCACCACCAATTGGCAAAATGCGGGCATCTCGGCTCATTCGCTCAACCGGGGTTTCTCGCATGTAACCCATGCCACCGTGGAATTGCACGCAGTCGTACATGATGTTGTTGATGACCTCAGCTCCGTAGGCCTTGACCCCTGACATCTCTTTGACATTGTCTTCGCCGACGTCTCCAATCCACGCTGCGTGGTACATCGAAGCTCGAACTGCGTCTAGTTCTGCTTGGCGCATCGCAAGCCGCTGGCGAATAGCTCCAAGGTCCCAGAGGTGACCGCCGAATGCTGGTCGGTGCTGCACATGTTCAAGTGTCTGATCGAGTGCAACCTGGGCTGCTCCGACGCCCATTCCAACGAGCACCATGCGCTCGTTTTGGAAGTTANGCATCGTCTCGTAGAAGCCGCGATCAACAGTGCCGAGNACTTGATCGTCAGCAACCCACACGTTGTCAAACACGAGTTCGGCGGTGTCAGAGCAACGCCATCCGTGTTTGTCGAGTTTCTTCGCAACCGAGAAGCCTTCCGNGCCNGCTGGGACGAGGAACATAGTGATGCCGTAGCGGTTCTCGGTGCTGGTNCGAGCCGCAACGATGGTCATGTTTCCGTACACCGCGTTTGTGATGTAGGTCTTGGTTCCATTGATTCGCCATCCATCACCATCACGCACCGCCGTGGTGCGCATGCCGGCCACGTCGCTGCCGGCGTCCGGTTCAGACACACCGATCGAAAGGAGCGTGTCTCCTGACAACACGCCGGGCAGCCACCGATCGAGTTGCTCTTTCGTTCCTGAATTGATGAGGTGTGGCCCCGCCATATCGGTGTGCACGAGAACGCTCACGTCAAAGCCACCGAAGGTCGATGCACCAAGTGCCTCAGAAAACGTTGCTGAGGCCAACATTCCAAGTCCTAACCCACCATTTTCGACGGGAACGCGGAGACCGAACATGCCGAGTTCACCCATTTTCTTGTGGACCTCGCGAGGAATCTTTCCGTCAAGTTCCCATTGCTCGCCATGTGGCGTGACCTCNCGTTGCACAAACTCNACGGTCTGGTCATAGATCGCCTGGAGTTCNTCGGTCATGTAGATGTTTCTNTGGGTCATTGCGCTGTCCTTTCTTCGATGTTTTTCATTCGGTATCACTGGTCAATCTGATGAGTTCTTGACCGCCGGCNACTTGATCACCGACAGCGACAAGNACTTCGCTGACAGTTGCTGCACCGCTTGCGGTCACTGAGTGCAGCATCTTCATCGCCTCGATGACGATCGCAACGTCGCCTCCTTTGAGTTCGTCGCCAGAACTCACACGCACTTCTGCGACAACTGCTGGGAATGGTGAAACGAGTGCGTCACCGCCCGACGAACGCCCAGATGGATCTGCCGCCCAACGTTCGGTACGCGGCACGACAGTCAATGCTTGGGTGTAGCCAGCGACATTGATGGCAACACGCTGGCGTGGGCCATCGACCAGGCTTCGCACTCCATCACTTCCCTTTGCGTTGCTGCTGTCGGTGATCTCATGGATTTCACCGTCGGCTGATTGAAGCCCGATCGAGCGTTGATGACGGTGCGGAGTCATCGGTAACGAACCGATGTCGGTCCACACGCTCGTNGATTCACGTTGGCGGTGTTNACGCCATAGCGCCGCTGCGAGTTCAGTCTCGAGGGCGGGCGGCTGTGGCATCTCGATCGCGTCGAGCAGTCTTGTGGTGACTGAGGCATCGATGAGTTCTTCACGATCAAGGAGCCATCGGTGAAATCCCGCAGTGGTAGTTACCCCCGCAATGAGCAGTTCGTCNAGCGCNGAACGCATTGCGGCAAGAGCAGANGGCCGGTCATGGCTCGACACGATGAGCTTTGCGATCATCGAGTCGAANTGCGGGGTGATGGTGCTTCCTGCCACGACCCCTGAATCCCAACGCACGTTCGACGGCACTTCGAGAATGTCGATGAGGCCGATAGATGGCATAAACCCTTGGCTTGCATCCTCTGCCGCAATACGAGCCTCGCAGGCATGACCGGTAAACGTCACATCGTCAAGGTCGTCGGGCAGTGGTTCATCGCTCGCAACGGAGATCATGAGTTCGACGAGGTCAAGGCCAGTGATCGCTTCGGTTACGGGATGCTCAACTTGCAGTCGGGTGTTCATTTCAAGAAAGAAAAACTCTCCGGTCGTGCCATCAACAACGAACTCAACGGTTCCNGCCGAGTCGTAACCGACGGTTGTACCGAGTCGAACGGCAGCATCGTGAAGACCATTGCGCGTGGTATCCGAAAGGTTGGGGGCCGGTGCCTCCTCAAACAGTTTCTGATAGCGGCGTTGCACCGAGCATTCTCTGGTACCGAGGTGCTTAACACGACCGTGACGGTCACCGATAAGTTGCACCTCCACATGCCTCGGCTGCTGCACGTACCGTTCGACGATGACACTGCCGTCGCCGAANGCCCGCTCNGCTTCGNTTCGCGCTTCNTNGAGAGCGGTCGCAAACTGGTCAGGCGATTCAACGATTCGGATTCCACGCCCTCCGCCACCAGCAGAGGCTTTGATGAGCACGGGGTAGCCGATGTTGTCGGCAGCACCACGAAGGTCATCCTCGGCCTGTGAGTCTGAATAACCGGGAATGAGCGGGACTCCCGCAGATTCTGCAATCGCTCGCGCATTGATCTTGGAGCCCATCGAATTAATGACATCTGCGTTCGGGCCGATCCAGATGAGGTCTGCCTCAACAACGTCTTTTGCAAATGATGCGTTCTCGGAGAGAAATCCGTATCCGGGGTGGATGGCGTCACATTCAGATTCACGGGCAGCCGAAATGATCGCTGCCCCATCGAGATACGACGGCACGGTGATGGCATNGAGGCTGATGGCGTGTTGAGAGGCACTGTCGACATCGGTGGTCACACCGACAACTCCATGCCCGAGCCGCTGTGCGGTGCGGGCGATGCGGAGTGCGATTTCTCCGCGGTTTGCAATGAGGATCTTCATGGTCCTTTCCTCACATCCTGTACACGATGCCTGGGCCTGCGGCCGGTTCGTCTTGTCGTGCGGCGAGTGAGAGACAGAGGCCGAGGATGTCTCTCGTGTGCACCGGATCAATCAGCCCGTCATCCCACAAGCGGCTCGTTGCGTGATACGGGTCGCTTTGCGTCTCGTACTGTTCTCGGATGGTGCGAGCAATTTCGGCAATCTGTTCTTCGGAGGTCTCATCAGCTTTCAGCCCAGCGCGGCGAATGTCGACGAGCACTGTTTCGGCCGTGTCGGCGGCCATCGTGGCGATGCGAGAGTTTGGCCAAGCGAAGAGAAACCTCGGGTCGAAACCACGGCCACACATGCCGTAGTTGCCGGCCCCGTAACTTCCACCNATGAGCACTGTGTATTTCGGAACCGTCGCATTGGCGACAGCTGCCACCATCTTTGCGCCGTGCTTCGCAATGCCGCTTGCTTCCGCGTCGTCACCGACCATGTATCCGGTGGTGTTTTGCAAAAAAAGCAGAGGAATACGGCGCTGCTCACAGAGTTCGATGAAATGTGTTGCCTTGAGGGCAGCCTCAGAGAAGATGATGCCGTTGTTTGCGATGATTCCGACGAGGTACCCGTGAATGCGGGCGAACCCGGTGATAATCGATGTTCCCCATTCGGGTTTGAACGTTGCAAACCGTGANCCGTCGACAAGACGAGCGATGATCTCGGTTGCATCGAAGGGGATACGACTGTCGTCATTGATGATGCCGTAAATGTCATCAGCCGGGTAGGCCGGTGGTTCAACTTCGGTTCGCTCAAGCCATCCGCCGTCATAGTCGACTTGCCGACNGTTGGTTGTTGCACAAATTTCACGGAGCCGGGCGTAGGCCTCATGCTCCGTTGACACGATGTTGTCACTCACTCCTGAGACACGAGTGTGTTTCACTGCGCCGCCAAGGTCNTCGGGGTCGATGATTTCACCAAGAGCGGCTTTCACGATTGGTGGGCCGCCCAAGAAGATGCGGCCAATGCCTTCGACCATGATGACTTCNTCGCTGAGGGCTGGCACATACGCTCCACCTGCAGTACAGCCACCGAGCACGACGGAGAGCTGTGGAAGACCGCGGGCTGACATTCGGGCCTGTCGGTGAAAGCTGCCGCCGAAATGGTCACGATCGGGAAAGATCTCGTCTTGTAACGGAAGGAATGCTCCACCGGAGTCGACGAGGTAGATCACTCCGAGGCCATTTTCAGCGGCAATATCTTGAGCTCGAACGTGCTTCTTAATCGACACCGGTAAGAGTGAGCCGCCCTTGATCGTTGCATCGTTTGCGATAAATACCCACGGCACGCCATGAACGACACCGATGCCGGTAACGATGCCGGCTCCTGGAGCCTCGTGGTTGTATTGCCCCCAAGCTGCGAGAGTCGAGAACTCTAGAAATGGCGTGTTGTCGTCGGTGACGAGATCGATGCGATCGCGAGCCATGACCTTTCCCCNAGCATGGTGACGGTCAATCGACTTTTCTCGCCCGTGACCACCGTCGATCGCAATCTGTTGGCGCTCACGCAAAGTCGCTACCAACTCTTGATACGCCGTGGTGTTCGTCGCAAAGAGTTCGCTTGACGAATCGATTCGGGTTCGAATGGTCTGGAACGTCATGGTGTGCTCCGTTGCAGGTTGAGGGCGTGAACGCCCTCGAGGAATTGGACGGTGATGAGATTGGCAAGGCCATCGAGACTGAGATCGCCCCTCAGATCGAACCACTCGATCGTCGTGTTCATCGCTCCAAAAAGGAAGAGACGGGCGANGGGAAGTCGTGCTGNATCAAGTTCGGGGAGCACATCTGCAAGCAATGCATTCCATCTGTGCTCGTAGTCGTCTCGAAGGGGCACGATTGCAGAACGGAGCTCTTCTGGTGCAGTGAAGAAGGCAGTGACGTGGGCCGCCGTGAACGAGCCATGTTCAAAGAGGGCACCAAGGTGCGCCCGGACGTGNGCCTCGAGTCGATCTGACTCGGAATCACAGCCGTTCATNGCTATATCGACNTCTCCGAAGGCATCGACCATCACTTCGATACCCCTGCTGAATACCTCAATGAAGAGATCTTCTTTCGACTCAAAGTGGTGATAGATCGAGCCTGCTTTGATGCCGATATCGGCGGCGATTTCTCGCAGGGTTGTTGCCGTGTAGCCCTGAGCGACGAGCCGTTCTGCGGCAGCATCAAGCACACGTTGCCGGCCTGTTGGGGTTTCACGTGATCGTCGCACTTCCGCGAACCTAACAAACGTTAGGTAGGGGCACAAGAGGCGGACGGCCTAATCGTCAGACCACTTGGTACCCGGGGCGTAATACCGCTGGTGCCACACACCACGAATATCTTCGCCTCGGCGTGGCATTCGCCAGGTCGTCACCTTTGTTGATGCCGCCGAAAGATCAACTGCACACAACGCTCTGGGCTGATCATTGGTGCCATTCACGTAGTCATCGGCAGCACCTTCGGGAACGTAACGGCGAGCAATCGCCCGGTAAAGATCTCGCCACTCGTCGTCATTTCCTGGCTCATGCACCACCGTTATCGAGCCCTGAACTGTCAGCTTTCTCCAAGGGTGCGCTTCTTCGTCAATGGAAATTCCGACACGAGGGTCACGTTGGAGGTTTTCCCAGATGAGTGCAGGGGTTCTCGGAGTGAACAGCAGTTGAGAATCACGGATGATGAACCACAAAGGAACGACTCGTGGCATACCGTCGTCATCGACAGTTCCGATGCGAGCAAGGTGCCCGGGCTCTGAGAGGAAGTCTTCAACCTCTTCAGTGGTCAGTTTTGGCATTCCTCATGCTCGCAGGCCGTACATAGCGATCCCGAAGTCAGNGGGGCCGGTCACACACAGGTATTGCGCATCGTTCCGATGCCTTCCACCCAGGTCTCAATCACGTTGCCTGGAGCGAGAGCACGTGGAGGAGTATGCGCCATTCCCACCCCACTTGGGGTTCCAGTGAAGATGACATCACCCGGATAGAGGGTGAGCACCGAGGAAAGCTCGGCAATCAAGGTCGGGATGCCAAAGATGAGATCGCTTGAGCGGGCATCTTGCACCACCTCTCCATCAATCGAACAACCCAGAGCGAGATCGTCTGGGTTATCGAATTCATCTGGGGTGACGATCCACGGCCCCATCGGGCCAAACCCACGGCGCGATTTTCCGAGCGAGAACTGTCGGCCTGCAGCCATTTGGAGTTTGCGGTCACNGATGTCTTGGCCAACGGTGAGCCCAGCGATACACGACCACGCATCCTCCACCAACACATTGTCAGCCTGCCGACCGACAACCGCGACCAGTTCAACCTCCCAGTCAACCGAAGTGCCCACGATCGGGATGTCATCGAACGGCCCCGACAGCGACGACGCAAACTTTGTAAAGGTCGCAGGAACCTCGGGGACCTCCATGCCCGCCTCTTCTGCATGCTGGCGGTAGTTAAGACCGATGGCGAAGATTTGCCGTGGAACGGGAACTGGTCGTTGCAACGAGCTCATGTCGAGAGCGTCTGTTCCCTCATTGATGTTCGCCGCAANGCCGCAAAACTCGTCCCAGTTGTCAAACACCGACATCATGTCGGGGCCGAAACGACCCTCGGATGCTGTTGCGATGTCGACCACCCTCTCACCGATCACGATGACCGCTCGTCCTGCTGAGTTCGCAATCCTCATGTTCTCTCCTTCATGGGAAATGTCGCCANGGTCGATCCANNGGCGACNGGGGCAAAGAATCTCATCGAATTGTAGGTTCCNCNTTCCGTCTCTTCNCAGACANCGNNTCTGTCNGTACGTTCGCAAGCAGAAGGAGGCAATCATGCAGATCGAATCAGGAGTCACTCACGCCATTGTCACCGGAGCAGCATCGGGTTTGGGTCGTGCCAGCGCCTATGCCCTTGCCGANGCCGGAGCACAGGTCACGGTGTTCGACCTCAACGAGGAGGCCGGGCGCGCCGTTGCAACAGATGTCGGTGGACAATTCTGTCGAGTCGATGTCACGAGCGAAGACAGCGTGCTCGACGGGTTTGCTGAATCTCGTGAAGCNTTCGGCCAGGAACGGATCCTTGTTCACTGCGCAATGACAACAAAGGGAGGAAAGACCGTGGGTCGCGATCGCGAAACCGGTGGCTGGAANCGGATGTCGACCGAAGACTACGCGTACTCGGCGATGGGAATCCTTGTTGCGAGTTATCGCATGGCGTCGCTTTCTGCACTCGGCATGATCGAGAATCTTGAACCACTTGAAGACGGCGAACGTGGGGTCATCACCTTGACCGCATCAGTTGCTGCTCAAGACGCACAGGTTGGACAAGTCGCGTATGGATCATGCAAGGCGGGGGTGAATGGACTCGTCCTTCCGATTGCCCGTGACCTGATGGATCAGGGCGTGCGCTGCAACTCGATCATGCCGGGCATCATGTCAACACCACCAATGCTCGGTGTTCCACCGAAGGTGCTGGAGAACCTCAGCGCCTCGGTGCCATTTCCGAAACGTCTCGGCAAGCCCGAGGAGTTTGGGTCACTCGTGCTTGAGTTTGTGCGGAACACCTATTTCAACGGCCAGAACATAAGGCTTGATGGTGCCATAAGGATGCCGCCTCGGTAACGAACAAAGTTAGTCAAGCAGAGTGAGTTCACCATCTGCAGACATCTTCTGCAGTTTGAACTTCTGAATCTTTCCACTGCCGGTGAGCGGGAACTCGTCAACGACGAACCAGTCTCGTGGCGTTTTGTGCGGAGCGATTGAGTTGCGAACGTAGTCGAACAACTCCTGACGCTGAAGGGTCACACCGGGAGCCGGCCTCAACACTGCTGCAACGGTCTCACCCCATTTCTCATCAGGCAGACCGATGACGGCGACCTCTGCAATGCTGTCGTGCTCGAACAACACATCTTCAATTTCGCGCGGATAAATATTTTCACCGCCACGAATGATCATGTCTTTGAGGCGACCTTCGATACGGGTGTAGCCCCGCTCATCCATCATGCAGAGGTCGCCGGTGTGCAACCAGCCTTCATCGTCGATCGCAGCGGCGGTGGCTTCCGGCATGTCGAAGTACTCCATCATCACGTGGTAGCCGCGAGTGAGGTATTCGCCTGGTTCACCGCAAGGAACAATGTCGCCGGTCTCCGGATCAATGATTTTCACTTCGGTGTGAGGCATCGGGCTGCCGAGCGTGAGCGTTTTGTCAATTGTTGTGTCCTGTGGCGAGGTCATCGATGCCACCGGGGAACATTCGGTTTGACCGAACACGATGGTAAACGCCGCACCGGTTTCTTTCTCAATTCGCTCGACAAGAGGTGCTGGCACAGTGGATCCACCTGAGCAAACCGCTTCAAGCGATGTGATGTCGCGGTTTGGGTACTCAGGATGTTCGAGCATCGAAATCAACATCGTCGGTACTGCAAGCATCGCCGAGCCCTTGTATTCCTCAATCAGCTCTAACACCAACGAGGGGTCGAAGGCCTCAAGCAACACAAACGTGCACTTCTTTGAGACTGCAGAAAGCACGCCAACGACACACCCACCGGTGTGGAAGAGCGGCATTGGGCACACCCATGTGCCTCCCTCGGGCACTCCCATGCGATCAGCGGTGTGCGTTGCGTTATTCACGAGCGCTCGGTTGCGCAGCAGTGCACCCTTCGGGAATCCGGTGGTTCCTGAGGTGTACTGGATCATGACCGCATCGTCGGGCCCGACCTCTGGGAGTTCGATCTCAGGGTCGGCGGCTTGCCCCATTTCGAGCACATCCTCCATCGCAATGATTTCGCGCAACTCGTTGCAGTTTGGCGCAATCTCGTCGGCAATCTTTCGCATCGGATTGCCGCGGTGGTTTGTTGCGACGATGAGCCCAGCTGAACGCGACTGGTTGAGCACGTATTCGACTTCGCTTGCTTGCAACGCCGGATTGACGGTGACAAGGATGACGCCCGCCATTGCGCATGCAAATTCGAGCACCATCCACTCTGGGAGGTTTGGCGCCCACAGCGCAACGCGTTCACCGGGCTCAAATCGAGTGGTAAGGGCACGGGCNACCGCTTCCGCCTCAAGAAGAAGTTCACGGTACGTCCACTGGCGGCGATCGTCGGGGTTTGGCAGACCAGCGATAAGCGCAACCTGCTCGGGAACTTCCCTCACCGCCTCGCGAAGCAAATCTCCAATGGTGAGATCACGCAGATCAATTTCGGTTGGACCAAATGCATGCGACGGCACTGACATGTCTCGACAATAGCCATTTGGTCACGGTGTGATTTCGCCGGAGCCGATCACGACGTAGTTTCGAGTGAGTACTGTGGACATTATGACTAATACTCCTGCAAATTGGTACGACGACCCCACGGGTCGACATCAACACCGATACTGGGATGGAAATGCGTGGACATCGCATGTGTCAGATGACGGCATTCAGGGCACCGATGACATCACAGCCGCAAGCGCTGTACCAACCGAACAGTCAGCGCCAAGTGGCCTTGACCGACTCGACGCCGGCCTCACGGTCGGGGACGAGGGTTCGAAAGTGGATGAGCAGTTGCATGGAAGCGGCCGGCGAGGAGTTGGCATCGAAGGAACTGTCGAGGGCGGGGGTGGGGGCATCCTCACCGAACCGATTCTCGTCGTCAATCAGAAAGCGAAACTCATCGAGCTCTCAAACCAGTACACCGTGTTCGACCAGCACGGAGCCGTAATCGCAGCTGTCAATCAGGTCGGTCAGTCGACCGCTCGCAAAGTACTTCGTCTCGTATCGAGTCTCGACCAGTTTCTTAAGACCCGTCTCGACATCACCGATTCAAATGGGCGCGTCATCCTTCGGTTGACCCGACCGGGAAAAATTGTGAAGTCGACGGTGATTGTGAGCGATGGCAACGATGTCGAACTTGGTCGCATCGTTCAGCAGAACGCCATCGGAAAAATCAATTTTGCGCTTGAAGCGGGTGGTGAGCGTCTCGGCTCAATCAAGGCAGAGAACTGGCGGGCATGGAATTTCTCGATTACCGACGCTGCAGATCGCGAGATCGCCCGAGTGACTAAGACGTGGGAGGGCCTTGCGAAAACCATGTTCACAACGGCTGACAACTACGTCTTGCAAATTTCAGAACGCGCATCTGAACCGCTGAACTCGTTGGTGGTTGCCAGCGCGCTGAGTATTGATACGGCACTCAAGCAAGACAACCGGGGACTTGGCTGACGAGCACCGAGTGCTGGTGTGCTGTGGTCACTCGAGGTGGCCGGCGACCATGTAGAACCAGAAAGGGAACGGAGCCTCTTGTGTTTTGAGGGAACGCCGTGCCTCAAGAATGGTCTTTCCTGCCTCGGTGACCTCGTAGAACCATGCATCGAATGAACGGCTTCCAGGGGCGAGATCGCCGACGAGTTCGAGAGCTGCTTCGAGGTAGTACGAGCGAATGTCATGGCATACCGCCACTGTGTTCTTGCCAGGAAGTTCGACATCTTTCCAGGCCGCACCCTGTGCCCACTGGTGAAGAGCGTCGAGGGCCGCGGGGATCTGCTCGGGTTCGATCGCCCTACCGACTGCCGTGACACCTTTTCGCTCCACGGCACGTCGATAAGCCGAGATAAGCCCTCTGGCTTCATCTACTGCTGGTGGGGCGTTCGGGTCATCACGTGGAGGAAGGGGGCATGCCATCGGCATCTCGTCTGATTCGACGACCTCAGGAAAGTGCTCAAAGATGGGGTTGTCTGCCTCAAGAAGGTTGAACGCCTGTCGCAACACTTGATGCTGAAACGCTGCGTCTCCCGGTTTGCCGAGTGGACGGCCTAACGGGAATTCGCAGGCGAGCACCCGTGGGGGGCTGACTTTCTTCGCAACGTCAGCCATTGAGGCGAGAACAATCGTTGCAATTCCTGCGTCTTCAAAAACGTGGGCGAGCGTACTCACGGTACGCGTGCAGAGAGGTCAAACCGGGGTAAGTAGCACAACGTCGACTGCGTCAGCGTTGAGTTGCNCTGCGCATTGTGGACCCGTATCGAGTCTGATCTCACTCACCGTGTCGGGCTGATTACCAGCGAATGCAAAATGCCGTGGCGCAACTTCTCCAATCACACCGTCTACAGCGAGTTCTTCGAGGCGATCGATCGGGTAGACGACGTTGAGGTCGAGGTGGAACCCTGAGTGATCGAAGTTTGGGCTCCAGTGGCCCATGATGAGGTTGCGGTCATTGCGGTCAAATGCACGGAAACCGGTGTCACCCTGCGTAAAACGATCTTGGTCAGGGCGATGGAGTGACGCGCTCGTCACAATTGCGACGCGACATTCTGATAACGGTTTTCCAAGTTTGTTAAAACTTATCGACGTGAATTCTGGTGCATCCATTGTCGAGGCAAGGGCACGCATTGCGTCATCGCCTCGGGTTGCTGCTCGATCTTCTGTCATCACAACCTCCTAAAGGGTCAACCTACTCGGCTAACGAAGTGTGATTCGAGGTCGGGTCACGGCTCCATCACAATCCAACCTCGNCGCTGNANTTCAGCGGCCAANACACCGCTNGNNATCGACTGCACCGNACGNTCNTCGTTNGTCAGACGTGCCGATGGCTGAGNCTGCGAGGGNGCANNTGGGTCATGCTCNTCNCCTTCNAGTTTNGCGATGAGAGCATCNGCCTCANCTCGNGTGAACTTGCCATTACCTTGGCGCTGNGTNAANCCCATTGGGCCGCGTGCAGATCGAAAATCNTCGTGACCGGCTTTCTGNAGTAATTCGAGAAGNCGTTCAATCTGACGAGCANTTGCCGGAGGGCCNGCTGACTGGTTGAACGCCATGTATGTAGTGTGACAGATTCGTCTTGTAGCGACTAAGGCACCGATCACTCCAGAAGCCTGACAGAGCGGGCAGTATTTACCTGTGAACTGGTCAGTAAACCTCATGGCAAAAGCGCCCGTTGGCGAGATTGTCGAACTTGCAGTGCTCGCGGAGCAGATGGGGTATGACCGTTGCTGGTTGTTTGACGAGGGCGTCATGACGCGTGATGTGTTTGTCACTCTTGCGGCAATCGCAGAACGCACATCAACGATCAAAATCGGTCCAGGAATCACCAATCCTTACGTGCGACATCCCGGTGCGACTGCAGCCGCTATTGCATCGATTGACGAGTTAAGCGATGGGCGAGCCTTTATTGGCGTCGGTGCCGGTGGCGGTCTTGCTCTCGGGCCGCTCGCAGTCGAACGCACGCGGCCACTTCAAGTGGTGGCCGACGCAGTGACCGCTATGCGAGGGCTATTTGCTGGCGACACGGTCACTATGACGAGCGAAACCTTCGCTCTCAACAATGCTCGCTTGGAGTACGCCCGTCCCGATATCGAAATCATCATGGCTGGTCGAGGACCACGAATGACCAGCCTTGGCGGTCGAATCTCCGACGGGTTCTATTTGAGCTACCCCTATCTCCCTGCTCTCGCCGACCAAGTGAAGATGATTCGTGATGCAGCCGCTGGGGAGAAACGGCATATCGCATGGTCAACAGGAATTGCCCGCAATGAACACGAACTGCAGCAAATGCGCGCTCAGTTGACCTTTCGCTTAGTTGATTCTCCACCAGTCGTACGCGAGGCATTAGGTATTAGCGATGATCAGCGGGACGCCCTCCGCTCAGCTCTCGCTGATGGAGGCCCCCCATCGGCAGCACATCTCGTACAAGAAGAGTGGCTTAACAGCTTTGGGTTTATCGGCGATACCGAGACGTGCCGTCAAACCATTAGTGAGACTGCCTCACAATGTGGCGTCACCGATTTCATCGTACCGGTGCAAGACCTCGACCGAGCCGAGGAACTCATCACTGCTTGCGCTCCAGGTTGCAACTCGGTGGGTTGCCCTCGGCTAACGAGGTCAACCCACAATCAGCTAGTTGACGTCTAGACGAGGCGGTTCATGAGAACACGGCCGATGACACTCCAGCCTTGTTCGCCTATGCGCTTTGCCATCTCAGGGTCGGCAAAGTTTTTGGCTGATGCGGCTACAAGGTCGTCAAGTGAATCAGTCGCTGTGACAACCGTTCCTTGGAAGGGGGAAGGACCAGCCGCAACTGCCTGAAGAGCGATCACGCCGTTCGCGCCCTCGCTAATTGTTTTCCAACTGTGCTCTAGGTTTGAGGCGGCAGTCGCATCGTCGAGTGGTCGTCCGGCAATGTAGATCACTGATCCATACTTTCCCTCGCGCTCGCCCATCTCACCTTGGATCCGGAAGAGAATCCGGCGAGACACGCTGACCTGTGTGTCCCGCATCATTTGGACTATTTCTGAATCCTGGTAAAGCGCTGCTTGACCTGCCATCGCTGCGTCGATCGTTTCGAATTCGAATCCAACGATGCACATTCCCGCTAGCTCGCCGCCCATGATGATCTGATTGGCATTGATGGACGTTGCGCCAAATTCCTTAATTCGATCACCTGCCCAGCCTGAACCCGCAGCTGCGAATTCTTGAACGTTGCCGATGGAACCGAGCACTGAATACAGATATGACATGAGAACCCCTTTAGTGAAGTGAATTT
>PBWL01000023.1 GCA_002727235.1 Acidimicrobiaceae bacterium | reverse complement strand
CACCAAGGCGTCGTCGGCGTCTGGTACGGAAAAGCTCCAGGCCTTGAGCGCGCCAGCGATGCGATTCGCCACGCCGTGCTCGCCGGCACCGGCGCCTACGGTGGCGTCGTGGCTCTCGTCGGCGACGATCCGGGTGCGAAGAGCTCGACCGTGCCATCAAATTCGACCGATATTCTCGCCGCACTCCGCATACCAGTCCTCGTGCCCGGCGATCCAGCTGCCCTGCTCGAACTTGGCCGTCACGCGATTTCAATGAGTAGAGCGGCGGGGCTTTGGGCCTCAGTACGGGTCGTCGCCGACGTTGCCGACGGCACCTCCTCGGTACAACTTGACGCCTCGCAGCATCATCCGGTGTCGCCAGAGCGCCCAGCCAACCTCCTGGCACCCACCGGTCGGGTTATATCACCGTTTAACCTTGAGCTCGAACGNGAACTCATTGAAGTTCGGCTTCCCATTGCNCTCGACTACATCCGGCTCAACAAGCTCAACCGAGTAACCGCTGGCAATGACCGATCTGAGGTCGGCATTATCGCTTCGGGTAACACCCATCGGCAGGTACATGAGGCGCTCAAACGACTCGGCATGCAGTCGAACGACGACATTGCAGGCAATGGCATCCGAATCCTCGAGATGGCGGTGACCTACCCGGTTGATACCTCCACCATCAAAGAATTTGCTCACGGACTGAGCGAACTCATCATCATCGAAGAAAAGCAGCCGATCGTCGAAACTGCGGTGCGCGACATTCTTTCGGGGGCCGCAAATTCACCGCGCATTATCGGTAAGTCGGTTCACCATGCCGACCCGATCGCNCCCCACCACGGGACGCTCGACACCGGCACGATCACCANCGCGTTACGANNCCGACTCAGCGANCGACTNGGTGACCGCCTCGCTCCCGCAGCCCCGCAGCAAATNCATCACATNGAACTCACAGTTGAGCGCAGCCCATTCTTCTGCTCGGGCTGCCCACANAACTCCTCAACGGTGGTTCCTGAGGGNTCGGTAGTNGGAGCAGGAATTGGATGCCACACGATGGTNATGCTCGGCGAACCAGGCCGGGGCGGCGACATTGTTGGTGTTACCGCGATGGGCAACGAAGGGTCGCTCTGGATCGGAATGGAAGACTTCGTTTCCACCGATCACATGATCCAGAACATCGGTGACGGTACGTACTTCCACAGCGGGCAGCTCGCCATCNCCTCCGCCGTCGCGGCGGGAAGCCACATGACATTCAAGTTGCTCTACAACGGGGCGGTATCGATGACCGGTGGCCAAACGCCATCTGGTCAACTGTCGCCCGCCGCTGTTGCCGCCAATCTTCTCCGCCAGGGAGTCACTCGTGTCATCGTCACCACCGACGACACCGACCGGCATAACGACTGGCCAACCGAGGTTGACGTATGGCATCGCTCTCGCCTCATCGAAGCTCAAGAAGTACTCGCTGCAACCCCGGGCGTCACCGTGCTCATCCACGATCAACCGTGTGCCGCCGAGCTCCGGCGCGATCGCAAACGCGGACGCGCTATCNCTCCAGCCGACCGCATCGTCATCGACCATCGCATCTGTGAAGGCTGCGGCGATTGCGGCCGNACCAGCAACTGCTTGTCGGTGCAGGCATTCGACACCCCGTGGGGACGAAAAACTCGCATCGACCAAAACTCCTGCAACCTTGACCAATCATGCGTCGATGGTGACTGCCCATCGTTTATTGCTGTTGACACCGAGCCAAGCCTCTTCGCTCGCCTCACCTCTCGCATGTTCGATCGCAATGGCACACCGACACGCCAAACTTCAACCGAGATTCCGCCGACTGAGCCACCCACTCCGACCGCTTCAACACATCGAGACGACCTTGCGATTCGACTCACCGGCGTAGGTGGAACCGGAGTGGTCACCGTCGCACAAGTAATCGGTACCGCAGCGATGCTCGACGGTTGGAGCGTTCAAGGCATCGACCAGATCGGCCTCAGCCAGAAAGCCGGTCCGGTAGTGAGCGACATTCGACTCTCGCGCGGTGGCGCAGTGCAAGCAAGTCGCCTCGGTAACGGCGATGCGGATGTACTGATCGCTCTTGACAACCTCGTTGCCGCCGGAGCGAACGGTCTTGGAGTCATTTCACCAACGACCATGGTGGTCGGCTCGTCGACCGAGACGCCCACTGCGTCGATGATTGCACATCCTGAACTGCACCTGCCCAATAGCGATGAAATTGAGAACACCTTGGGTGATGCGACAGACAGCACGAAGCAACTCTGGGCTGACGCAGCTCAGATCACCACCCGNTTTTTGGGNGATGCGACAACGGCGAATGTCTTCGTCGTCGGGATGGCCGTTCAGATTGGCGCNTTGCCGATTTCGCTCGACAGCCTCTCCGAGGCAATCCGGGTGAATGGTGCTGCAGTTGAGGCCAACCTCACGGCACTTCGCCTCGGCCGCCTATACGCAGTCGGTCAGTTGAACATCGATNCNCCTTCGTCAACAACAGCAGAAGTCGAACTNCCCGACGNCGTCATCGGGCGNTGCGCTGACGACGTGAAAGCNCATAGCGGCACTNGCGCATCGCAACGCTTCCTCGACACCNTTCAATGGGTTCGTGACATCGATCCNGACCCATCGCTTGAGTTGACGACATCTGTNGCGACCCACCTTCACCAACTCATGACNTACAAAGACGAATACGAGGTCGCCCGGTTAATCGCTACCGGTGACGGGGCCGGTGCATCTGACTCGATTGCAGATGGTAAAGGAGTTCGCTATCGGCTACTTCACCCACCGATCCTCGCCGCGATGGGCGTGAAAAGAAAGTTGCGCTTCGGCCCGGGGTGGATTCCGATGTTCAAACTGCTGAGACGCGCTCGGGTGCTTCGAGGCACTCCACTCGACATCTTCGGTTACGCCCGAGTCCGCAAAATCGAACGCTCGCTGCCCGGCGAGTACCTCGAGCTTGTTGACGCAATAACCACTTCGGTCTCGACCCTGCCATACACCCGTCTCGTCGAACTTGCACGTCTTCCCGACGTCATCCGCGGTTACGAAGAGCTGAAAGAAAGCCGGGTTGAAATTTTCCGCACTCAACGGACGGCAGCACTCGCTGAACTGAAGTAGCTTGCGCTGCGCTTAGTTCGACTCGTGATACGACGAGTAAAACTCTCGGTTTGGCGCCAACACATCAAATACGTCTCTGGTTGGCTCTGGCAACGCAGCGTCACTCGTCTTGCATCGTGACACACGTTCTCCCCATCGGAAAATAACCGAACCCCATGTGACTCCACCTCCGAACGCAGTGATCGCAATCGTGTCATTCGGAGAAATTCTTCCTTCGTCGAGAGCATCGCAAAGCGCCATCGGAATCGATGCGGCAGAGGTGTTGCCATGGTGTGCGATGTTCACCATCACCTTCGACTCGGGTACTCCAAGTCGCNACGTCGCCGCTTGGATGATCCGAAGGTTNGCCTGATGAGGAACAACGAGGTCAATATCGTCTGCGTCGAGAGATGCTCGTTCCAACGCTCGGNTCACCGACTCGGCCATACCCTTTACTGCAATCTTGTACACCGCTTGACCTTCAAAATGAAGCCGATGCTGGGAAGGGTCGCGGAATGTNGAAAGCTCACCGCGGGTTCCGAGGGTTGGTATGACCATCGTCGAGCCAGCGGGGCCATCGGCACCGAGGTCGACACCGAGCACGCCAACATCAACTTGGTCGGAGTGCTCAATGATGACTGCTCCTGCTCCGTCGCCAAAGATCACGCAGGAATTTCGATCGCGGTAGTCGAGGAAAAAGTGCAGCTTCTCTACTCCGACAAGAAGGATTCGCCGTGCGACTCCAGATGTCACCAGCGATGTTGCGGTAGCAAAACCATAGACAAACCCAGAACACGCAGCATTGAGATCAAAAGCACCCGCATTGACCGCNCCGAGGCGCTCTTGCAACACACATGCATTACTTGGACAACTGATCTCCGGCGTCACTGTCGCCATAACGATGAGGTCGAGGTCGGTGGTCTCCAGACCAGCAGCGGCGAGCGCATGTCGCGCTGCGACCTCGGCCATATCGGTTGTTTCTACATGACAAATGCCGCGTTCAGAAATGCCGGTGCGTTCACGAATCCACTCGTCATCGGTATCGACAAGTGTGCTGAGGTCAGCATTTGTTAACGACAACGGAGGTCTGCATTTCCCCCACCCTGTTATTACTGCCCCCATGTGTCCCCCAGTTGCTTAGCTGCCCAACGTGGGAGCGTCGGTCAATAATAGGTAGACGATGAGCATCAAGGCGAAGCCAATGAATGACACGGTTGCGACGCCAACAAATCTCACCATCGTCGGATGTACCGGGTTTTCTCCGGCACGCAACGGACCATGCAACGAGTCATATCGAAACTCAGCCCAGAAAATCACGACGCCTCCAACCGCCACCCAGAGGGCCCCAAAGACGCCAAACAAATAATGCGCATGCTCTGAAGCTGTGCGGGCGAGCAGTGCTCCCGCAATGACCGTGGCCAGACCTGTGCGCTCCCATGCCAGCGACGTTCGCTCGTGGGGAAGAGGCGGGTCAAACGAATTCAGTGGGCGCTGATGGCGACGCCCCCGACGTTGCCTCATNGNGNATCGATCACNAGCAAGATCACTGCNGCCACTCCGATCAGGGCNACACCAATNGCGGTGATCTGAGGAAGGTATGACGCAGGGAGAGGCTGTTCGAGGCGCATTGCGCGCTCGTTGAGTGACCAACGGCGAAACGCTGTTGAGGCGGTCACGAACGCAAGCGCCAACACCATGACTCCGATGACTTCAACGCCTTCAATGTCTTTGAGAACAACGATCGACCCTAGACCGCCGGCAACGAGAGCCAATGACGTTCGAATCCATGAGAGAAAGGTGCGCTCATTCGCAAGAGTGAACCGGTAGTCAGGATCGACACCCCAGCCTCTCGGGTCAGGTGGAAATAGATATTCGTGCAGCTTCATTTGGTGACTCCCAACTCGGCGATAGCTGCGAGAAAACGATCATTCTCATCAGGGCTACCGATGGTGACCCTGATGCCCTCTCCATCGAACGGCCGCACCACCACTCCGAGCTTTTCTAGCTCGGTTGCGAGCCTCATGGTGTCAGAACCGGTCGAAAGGTACACGAAATTGGCTTGGTGGGCGGGCATCCACAATCCCATCTCAGAAAGTTGTGCCTCGACACGGCCTCGTTCGCTCACAATCAGTGCGCACCGGGCTTCAATTTCTTCGATGTTGTCAATCGCCGCAATCGCAGCCGCTTGAGCAGCTGCATTGACGTGAAACGGNACAGCAACTTTGTCAATGTCGGCGATGACTTCCGGGTCACCGACCGCGTANCCCACNCGCANACCAGCAAGACCNTGTGCTTTCGACAGGGTCCGCGTCACGAGCACATTCCGAAACTGCGGAACNATGTCGGCNACCGGNTCNNGAGTACCAGCGTCNACAAANTCGCGGTANGCCTCATCGATCACAACAATCACCTCTTCGCCNGCTGCCGTGGCGATTCGNACGATGTCNTCNTGNCTGAGGACAGTGCCCGTCGGGTTATTCGGGGTCGCAAGCATGACCACCTTNGTCGCCGGAGTGANTGCTGCGANGATGCNATCGACGTCATAGGTCAAGTCNTCGAGNAGAGGAACCCGAACCATCTCAGCCCCGGTGAGTTGCGAGTAAATCGGGTACACCTCAAACGAACGCCATCCAAAAATAATCTCGTCACCCGGATCGAGGTAGGTGAGGAAGATCTGTTGCAGCAACCCGACCGAGCCGTTTCCAATGGTGATGTGGTTGGCTGAAATGTCGAGCCACTCACCGATCCGAGACCGCAACTCTCCCCCGCGGTGATCGGCGTAGCGGTTTGCCCCGCGAACTGCGGAAAGAACCGCATTCTCCACAGCGGAGATAGGGCCCTCGGGGTTTTCGTTCGACGCAAGTTTTACCGCGTCGGCAATTCCATGCTCTTGTTGCGCTTGTTTTGCATCACGTCCCGGCCGGTACGCGGGAAGTGCTTCTACGGCAGATCGGGGCCGTCCGGGTCGTGCTTGTGTGTTCACGCCTACGAACGGTAGCGGCCAACGACACCTGAGTTCTCAAGTTCGTCGATCTCTTCGTCCGAGTATCCAAGTTCTGAGAGCACTTCTCGGCCGTTTTCACCGAGCACAGGAGCAAATCGGCGGGGTTCGGCATCGACGGGTACCCCTGGAGCAAGTGAGGGAGTCATGCGGTAGCGACCGAGGCGGGGATGGTCGGTCATCGGCAGTGAATTCGTCACGTCATCGAGGGTGACAACTTCGTGTACCGGCACTCCAGCCGCAGCACAGGCGTCGACGAACTCTTGGGTAGTGTGGGTTTCGGCTATTCGCTGGTACTCGCGATAGAGCTCATCGATGTTGTTGAGCCGACCTAAGCGCGAAACAAATCGCTCGTCTTCGAGCATTTCCAGGCGACCGCCGATGCGAATCAGGCCCTCGAAGTGGTGTCGTTCGTACGCAAGAATTGCCACGAGGCCCCCATCTGAGGTTCGAAGCGGGCGACGTTCTGCGCTCAGTAATCTCGGATACCCCGCTCGCGACAGTTGTGGTTCGGGAATTGCTTCTGCTCCGTGCTCGACGAGCAAAAATGCTCGCATCATGTCGTACATGGCAAGCACTGTGTCAGTTCCCTCGCCTGTTCGTTCACGGTGGAAAAGCCCGGCGAGCACCGCTTGCGTGAGCGCCATTCCCGATACCTTGTCGGCGATAAGAATCGGCGCCATCACCGGTGGAAGCCCCGAACGCTCATTGGTGTCAACAAATCCGGTTGCTGCCTGAATGATGTCGTCGTATGCAGCGGCGTCGGCATCTGATGAACTCGGGTCGTAGCCAGCTGCCGCAACCCAGACAAGATCAGGGCGAAGCGGCCGTAAATCGTCGGGAGTAACACGAGCACGCTCACGAGAGCCCGGACGAAGGTTGGTGACGAACACATCGCTCTCTGCGACAAGTTTCTCGAATATCGCCCGACCCTCGTCACTGCGCAGGTCGAGCACAATGCTGCGTTTATTCCTCATGAGGTTCAATGTCACGCCGGAGACATCGGGGTGAGGGCCCTTGCCCATATGCCGGTTGGCATCTCCCACCGGAGTTTCGACAACGGTGACCTCAGCGCCCATGTCGGCAAGAATTTGGGTACCAAAGGGACCCATGATGACCGCCGTCAGGTCAAGAACTTTTACGCCTGCGAGCGGTTGGTAAAGGCCCATCGGCTTCTCAGTCGAGCAGGTCGACGGGGATATCGACAAATCGGGCACGAAGCCACTCACCCAGACTCTTCGCTTGACCATCGGTTCGAGTTGAGGCCGCAACTCCCTCAGAGAGCAATCCTCTGACCACGAAGTTCAACGACCGAATGTTCGCAAACGCGTATCGGTCAACGGTGAGATTCGCTGTCTCTGGAAGCAAGTCTTTGAATCGTTCAACGGTGAGGAATTCATCGAGCCACAGCCAAGCCTCATCACTTCGGGCAAACATTCCAAGGTTTGCGTCTCCACCCTTATCGCCGGAGCGCGCACCAAATAATGTGCCCAGAGGAGCGCTATGTGTTTCACCCGTTGAAGGTGATCCCTGGGGACCTGGGGTGGGTTCGACGCTCACCGGCGAGTGCTCGGGCGCCACCGATTCAACTTGACGCGTTGAACCGTTCACATGCACGTACGCGGGAACGAGGTCAGCCGGCACAAGCGCTGGTCGGTACACGCCGAACGGCGAGCCCGCTGATGGACCTCCCGACAGCGAGTAAAAACCGGGAATGCTCGACAGACCGGTTTCAACAAATGCGTTTGAGAAGGCGCGACCGACTTTGCGCTCGTCACGGTCTTTCACACTGATGCGAAGTTGGGCAGTCGCCGCTTCGTTACTTTCCGGATCGCTGTGGTCGGTCCGCACGAGACGAACCTCGCACTCTTCGAAGTCTGCAGCGGCATAGGGCGACGCCTCCCAGAATGCTTCGAGAGCCATCTCTGATTTTTCTTCAACGTCAAGTCCGGTGAGCGCGAGCACCATGTCATTTCGGTAGCCACCAAGTTCGTTCATCGCGACCTTCAATGATCCTGTCGGCGGTTCGCCCTTCACGCCCGAAATTCGTACCCGATCGGGCTCAACTTGTTCAAGAGAAATGGTGTCGAACCGTGATGTCACATCAGGTCCGAGATATTGAACGCCACCGATTTCGTAGAGCAATTGGCTAGTCACCGTTCCGACCGAGACCAGACCACCCGTTCCGTCATGCTTGCCGATCACACTCGAACCATCCGCGAACACGTCGGCGAATGGAAATCCGATTCGCTCGCGACCTGGCACCTCGGTGAAGAAGGAATAGTTCCCTCCAGTGACCTGTCCTGAGCATTCGATGACGTGACCAGCGACGACTGCGCCAGCGAGAGCGTCCCAATCTGTACGCAACCATCCATGGTGATAGGCGGCCGGGCCGCAAACGACCGCTGCATCTGTTACCCGACCGGTGACAACGATGTCAGCACCCTCGGTGAGAGCGTCAACGATGCCCCAGCAACCGAGGTAAGCATTTGCCGACACATAGCGCGAGACATCGCCCAGCCCATTCGCTGGATCGAAAGCGACGAGATTTCCACTTTCAGCGAGATCGACCGCTCGATCAAGAAGATTGTCGCCGTCGACGTAGGCAATAGTTGGGTTGAGACCGAGACGGTCGGCGATTTCTTGAAGGGCGTCCGCACATCCACCCGGGTCGAGTCCACCAGCGTTCGAGACGACTTTGATGCCACGATCAAGACAGGTTCCCATCACCTGCTCCATCTGAGTGACAAAGGTTGACGCATATCCGCGGCCGGGATTTTTTGCGCGAATCCTCGAAAGGATGAGCATCGTGAGTTCGGCTAGCCAATCCCCCGTGAGGACATCGATCGGGCCGCCTTCAACCATTTCCTTTGCACCCGATAGACGGTCACCGAAAAACCCGGAGCAGTTCGCAATACGAATCGAGTCACTCATGAGTCCTGACCTCCGATCTCGAGCTCGACAAGTAGATCGCCCATATCGACGCGATCGCCAACACTGAAACGAACTGCGGTGACCTTCGCTTCAGACGGAGTCGTGATTTGGTGCTCCATCTTCATCGCTTCGATCACCATCAACACTTGGTCGGCCTCGACCGAGTCGCCGTCGGAGACCCGGACGTCGATCACGGTGCCCGGCAGTGGGGCAACAGGTCCTAACCCTGCGAGGTCGGCGTCGTGTTCGTCAAAGCGAGGAAGTTCATGCCATTCGGTGCGACCAGACCAGCCGCTTACCCGCCACCCCTCACCGAGGCGAGAAATGGTAGGCGATGTTCGCCGGCCATCGATTTCTATGGCATCTCCGTAGCGCCGCACCACTAACCGTGGGCGATCATCCGGGGTCAGAGCGCCATCGTCGTCAGCTTTTGGCCACGGGCCAAGCAGAAATTCCCAGGTGTCGCCACCGAGTAACCGATATTCGACTTCATATTCGACCGGTGCATCGCCACCCGATTCGACCATCGTTATCCGCTGCCCACGTGTCGACAGATTTCTCCATCCACTCGGGGCAAAGCCCCAGCGTCGATCGGCACGGCGATTGGCTGCAACTCGATCAAGAACGACGGCCACAAGATGCGCGTCGATGTCTGCAGTTTCGGGTCGCACACCCTGTAACACATGAGACTGCCGATCGAGGTAGCCGGTATCGACGCCACCTTCTGCAAACACGTCGTCGGTGAGAATCGCCACGAGGCTGTCTGCGTTGGTGCGAACTCCCCCAATGTCAGCTCGGCGCATCGCATCAGCGGCTACTGCGAGCGCAGTCCGGCGGTCCGCGCCAGTGACGATGATCTTGGCGAGAAGCGAGTCGTAATTTGTTGTCACGACACTGCCGGGACGAATTCCACTGTCGACCCGAACATTGCCAGGAACGTCGAATGCAGTGATCACACCGGTCGACGGCATCCACCCGCTACTCGGATCTTCTGCAACAAGACGAAGTTCTACTGCGTGACCAGACAGCGAGATTGCCTCCTGAGTCATTTCGAGCCCGACACCTGATGCAACGTCGAATTGAAGTCCGACAAGGTCGACATCGGTCACCGCTTCGGTGACCGGGTGCTCGACTTGCAAACGCGTATTCACTTCCAGGAATGTGATCGTTCCGTCGTTACCGACAAGGAACTCGACCGTTCCCGCACCCCGATAATTCACATGACGAGCGAGGCGCGTCGCTCCGTCGTGCAACGCGGCACGAACGTCGTCGGGCAGGCCGACCGCCGGGGCTTCCTCAATCACTTTCTGATTACGGCGCTGCACCGAACAATCACGTTCACCGAAGTGCAACACCTCGCCTTCGCCGTCGCCCACGATCTGAACTTCGATATGGCGACCCTGTTCGATGTAGGGCTCAATAAACACGGTCGCATCGCCAAATGCCGCAGCCGCCTCACGCGAAGCTGACTCGATTGCGGCTGCGAGGTCGTCGCCCTCTCGGACGATGCGCATCCCGCGGCCGCCACCACCGGCAGCCGCTTTCACCAATGCTGGCATCGATACGTCTGCCGGAGCGCTGCCATCGGCTGCAACTTCAATGATTGGAGTTGTTGGAACGCCTGCCTCTTCGGCCGCACGTTTCGCCGCCACCTTGTCACCGAGCAGTTCGATCTGTTCGGCAGTTGGTCCAACCCACATGAGGCCCGCTGCTTCAACCGCACGTGCCGCCTCCGCATTTTCGGCGAGAAATCCGTACCCGGGATGTACCGCATCGCATCCGTTCGCAACCGCTGCTTCGACGATTGCATCAATGAGCAAATAACTCTCGGCTGCGGTCTCCCCGCCAAGTGCCACGGCCACGTCCATTGAGTCGAGGTGAAGCGATGTGCTGTCAGCGTCTGAATACACGCCTACACACGAGATGCCGCGGTCTCGAGCGGTGCGCGCAATACGGATTGCGATCTCACCGCGGTTTGCGATGAGGAGTCGCCGGATCTGTCGAGTTGCCATGATCAGTGCCTCCACACGCCGTATTCGGTCGCCCCGCGGACTTCATTCGAGTGAATCGCCGAGAGCGCCATTCCTAGGACATGCCGAGTGTCATTTGGGTGGATAATTCCGTCATCCCAAAGTCGACCGGTGGCAAACAGTGCCGAACTCTCGCTTTCGATTTGCGCCTCAAGGGCGTCTTTCTGAGTGTTCAACTGTTCTTCGTCAACATCAATGCCGCGACCGGCTGCGGCGTTTCGAGCGACAATGTCCATAACACCGGCAAGCTGTCGGCCGCCCATGACCGCGATCTTGTGATTTGGCCACGTGAAAATAAATCGAGGGTCATATGCCCGACCCGCCATGCCGTAGTTGCCCGCCCCGTACGAGGCTCCAACCATCAGCACGACGTGAGGAACCTCAGAGTTCGACACCGCGTTGATGAGCTTCGCCCCATTGCGAATGATGCCGCCCCGCTCGGCCTGTGAACCCACCATGAACCCGGTGATGTTGTGCAAAAAAACAAGTGGCGTGCTGGTGCGATTGCAGAGTTGAATGAACTGCGCTCCCTTTGCCGCCTCTTCTGAGAACAGAATGCCGTTATTGCCAATGAACCCAACAGGGAATCCGTGCACCGATCCCCAGCCGCAGATCAATTTGTCACCATACAACGGCTTGAACTCTTCAAAACGACTCCCGTCGAGCACACGGGCGTACACCTCACGTATGTCAAACGGAACCCGGACATCTGCCGAAGCACACCCGATGAGCTCATCGGGTGAGAACAGCGGTTCATCAACCGGTTCGGTAGGGCCAGGACCGAGTTTCTCCCACCTCAGGTGAGCAACGATTTCTCGGGTGATACGGAGCGCATCCATTTCGTCGACGGCGAGGTAATCGGACAATCCGCTCACACGAGAGTGCATCTCCGCTCCGCCGAGTGTTTCCTCATCAACAATTTCGTCGATCGCCATCTTCACGAGGGGCGGCCCACCCAAGTACGCCGTGCCTCGCTCTTTCACAAAAACCGTGTAATCACTCATTCCAACCGTGTATGCGCCACCGGCTGTTGCCGGTCCGAACCCAACTGTGATTGTCGGAATACCAGCTTTCGACAACTGAGTTTGATGTTTGAAGCTCGCTCCCCCCGGAACAAAGATGTCGGCTTGATGTGGAAGGTCTGCACCTGCCGACTCGTTCAATGCGATCCACGGCAAACGATTCTGAGCAACGATTTCGAAGAACCGTGAGCCCTTCTCCACGGTTCGTGGGTTCGACGAACCACCTCGGTAAGTCATATCGGTAGCGGTGATACCAACTTCGACGCCCTCAATAATTCCGATGCCCATTACCACTCCGGCACCGACCGGGAATTCAGACCCCCACCCGGCAAGCGGACTTAGCTCAAGAAACGGCGTATCAGGGTCAACAAGCTGCTCTATGCGCTCACGAGCAAGCATCTTCCCGCGTTTGCGATGACGGTCGACATACCGTTGCCCACCAATCGTCTCTACTTTTGATAGTTCATCGGCAACAAGACCCCAGAGTGCTTCCATCTCCGCCTTGTTGCTCTGGAACTCCGAACTGCGCGTATCGAGCCGCGATCGAATGACTGATCTCGGTCGTGCCGCGCTCCCCACAGCTATTTCGTTCGACACAAACGATGACCGTAGGTGGTGGTACCTTCGAGAGTCAATCTGGTACTGCAAGACGGCGCTAACCATGACAGTCCGAATGGACGTGGAACGCCACATATAGGGGGGAAAATGACTGTTCAGGGTGTTCTCGATGACCTCATCGCCGAGCAGCAGGCGCTTGATGACGTCGTCTCGTCGCTCTCACCGCAGCAGTGGGCTGAAGCAACTCCGAGCCCTGGGTGGAATGTCGCTGATCAAATTGCTCATCTCACCTACTTTGACGCCACCGCAGCGCTGGCGATTCGCGATACGTCTGCATTTATCGAACATCGTGATCATCTCGCAGGGTTGATGTCTGATCCAGCTGCGGTTGAGCGAGAGACGATGGATCCGCTTCGCGCTCTCACCGGCGACGGCCTCCTCAGCGAATGGCGTGCCAACCGCCGGGCTCTNGAGGCCGCAGGGCGAACCCTCGCAGAGGATGCCCGAGTCGAGTGGTACGGCCCATCGATGGGAGCCAAGTCATTTCTCACTGCACGTCTCATGGAGGCATGGGCACACGGACAAGATGTCGTCGACACGCTCGGCGAAAGCAGAGCTGCGTCTGACCGTCTGCGCCATATCGCCCAATTAGGAGTCATCACCCGCNGTTGGAGTTACATCAACCGAGGGCTCGACGTACCGGCGGGCAATGTGTCGGTGAGACTGACCGCTCCGTCGGGCGATGTGTGGGAATGGAACCTTGACGATGCAGATGCCGCTGTATCTGGAAGCGCAGAAGATTTCTGTCTCATCGTCACGCAGCGTCGCCATGTCGATGACACAAATCTCGTGACCGAGGGAGAACTCGCCCGCGATTGGATGCTCCAGGCTCAAGCCTTCGCGGGAGGAGCAACCGATGGCCCGACGGCAGGCACGTGGAAGGACACCTGATGGATTTCGATTTTCCTACCGACGACGATCCACGACGGAGTGAACTGCGAGCGTGGCTCGCCGAGCATCCATCTCCNACGAGTGCNGAACTTCATGAGGCAGGTCTNTTNGTCCCCCATTGGCCTCGACCNTGGGGAGTTGAAGCAGATCCCATTCANCAACTCATCATCGATGAGGAACTGAAGGCTGCCGGAGTGCGAGAAACCTCNGTATCNACAAATCCGATNGGNGTTGGNTGGGCCGCTCCAACGATTCTGCTNGCGGGNACTGANTGGCAAAAAGANCGCTTTCTTCCNAAAATTTTCAGCGGAGAAGAACAATGGTGCCAACTCTTCAGCGANCCCGACTCGGGGTCAGACCTTGCATCGCTGGCAACNCGGGCNGTTCGAGATGGCGACGAGTACATCATCAATGGTTCAAAAATCTGGTCNAGCGGTGCCCATCACTCNGAATANGGAATCCTCATTGCGCGNACCGACCCTGACGTGCCNAAACATAAAGGGATCTCCTACTTCATCATTCCGATGGATATTCCTGGGCTCACGCTGTCACCGATCATCGACATGACGACCGCCCATTCGTTCAACCAAACGTTCTTCGACGACGTTCGCCTTCCGGCGAAATATCTCGTTGGACAAGAAGGCGACGGGTGGAGACTTGCGAAAGTCACGCTTGCCAATGAACGCGTGTCGTTGTCATCAGCCGGCTCGTTGTGGGGTTCAGGGCCGTCGGCCGACGACCTCCTCAATCTTGTGCGGAGCAACGGAGGTTGCGATGACCCGGTACTGCGTCAACGCATCGCCGGCCTGCACATTGAGTCAGAAGTGCTTCGCCTCAACCGACTTCGCACCTTAAGCGCCCGACTAAATGGGCGCACGCCAGGAGCCGAAGCCTCGGTGCAAAAGATCATGGGTGACGAGCACGGTCAACACGTCATGGAATTGGCGAAAGACCTCGTCGGNGCATCGGGCATGTTGACGGGTTCCGGCCCGGCTGGAGACATCCCTCGCCGTGCGCAACGTGGAGCAACCGAAGTGAACTTCGCTCGTGGCGAAGACAGCCAATTCCCAGAAGTTGACCCTCTGTGGCACTACGGCTGGCTGTTTTCTCCCGCTCTCACCCTTGGTGGTGGAACATTTGCTGTGCAACGCAACATCGTTGCTGAACTCGTGCTTGGGCTTCCCCGCGACATCCATGGAGATGCCGGGATGACATGGTCTGAATTTCGAACCCGAAAGGAACCATCATGAGAACTCGTGTCACCGACATGCTCGGAATCGACATTCCGATTCTCGCCTTCAGTCACTGTCGTGACGTCGTCGCCGCAGTAACAAAGGCGGGAGGCCTGGGAGTGCTGGGTGCGGCGGGCCACTCAGATAAACAGCTCGAGATCGACCTCGATTGGATCGAAGAACAGGTTGGCGATCTTCCGTACGGCGTCGACCTCATCGTGCCGGCGAAATACACCGGCTCCGACCAAGGCGGAATGACCGTTGCCGAACTCGGCGAAATGATTCCTAGTGAGCACCGAGACTTCGTCGACAAACTCCTCGATGACTATGGGGTGCCCGCCCTCGATGAAGAGCAAGGGGGCAGGGGGCTCGGCGCAGAATCTGAATCAGCGCCACTCTCCGCAGACCGCGCTGCGCCTCAACTGGAGATTACTCTCGCCCATAAGGCTGCTCTTGTCGTGAATGCCCTTGGCCCGCCTCCGGCCCACATGCTCGACAGCGCGCATGAGCAAGGTCGGCTTGTTGGNGCGCTTGCAGGAAAGGCGCAACACGCCGAACGTCATGCTGCGGTCGGGGTCGACATCGTTNTCGCTCAGGGTTCTGAGGCTGGTGGTCACACTGGNGAGATCGGCACGATGGTGCTCATTCCCGAGATCGTCGATGCACTCGGAGGTCAAGTTCCCGTGCTTGGCGCNGGCGGTATCGGTCGCGGACGTCAGATGGCAGCCTCGATGGCTCTCGGTGCAGAAGGCGTGTGGTGTGGATCGGTCTGGCTGACCACCGAGGAAGCGGAGACACACCCAACCGTGAAAGAGAAGTTCCTCGCCGCAACGTCATCGGACACATTGCGGTCGAAATCTCGTACCGGTAAGCCGGCCCGTCAGTTACGCACCGCATGGACAGACGCCTGGGAAGATCCCACAAACCCGAAGCCGCTCCCAATGCCGTTACAGCCAATGCTGATTGACACTGCGATTCGACGAATCGATCGCGCTGCTCATGACTCATCATCTGGTGCGGCACAGCTTGCGAACTATTTCGTGGGTCAGATCGTTGGAACGATGAATGTGTCAAAGCCTGCTGCTCGCGTCGTCTACGAGATGGTCGAGGAGTTCATTGAATCAGTTCAGCGCCTTGACAGCCTGATGAACGATTGATCCGAAGCACCGGCGTCTCGCATCTAACTGCAGGACACCTAGAGCTTTCTNACAAATACAAGGTCGGTCACGGCGCGACCGGCCTCAACTCCCTTTCGCTCAAATCGAGTCACCGGGCGATCAGAGGGTCGCTCCACGATGCCTCCATCAAGTTCTGGGTGTTCCGAGCACACGGCGAGCATCTGTTCTGCATAGTCGTCGATATCGGTCGCCATACGCAGGCGACCACCACCCACAATCCACGGAACCAATCGACCAATGATCGGTTCGGTCACGAGTCGCCGTTGGCGTTGGCGAGGTTTNGGCCACGGGTCAGGAAACCACACCCTGATTTCGGTNAACGTTGGCNNCGGAAGTCGCNTNANGAACTCAAGAGCGTCTCCGTGAATCACCCGAAGGTTTGTTAGTTCATGCGAGTGAAGATCAACGAGAAGCCGAGCAATGCCAGGCGTATGCACATCGGCTGCAATGAGGTCAACATCAGGTTCCGCTACCGCAGATGCAATCGCTGCTTCACCTGCACCAGAACCGATTTCCAAGGCCACAGGTGCTGACCGCTCAAAAATCTCCTCCGCTGAAGTCGGAGGACCTTCGACATCTAGGCCGAATATTGGCAGTAACTCCCCAAACGCAGTCGACCGCGCCCGTGACATTCTTCGCCGGCGTGGTTTGAAGGTTCTCGCAACCGCCATGCGGCGTCCGTCAGGAGCGCACATCATTCCCCTCTCTGGGTACTGAGGAACCGCTCCATGAGATGCCTCCCTGCGGCGATCGGTGGCGCAACTTCACCGTCGGTAGGCCGGCAAGGGTCGAGCACCTCAATGACCGCATTCCAATTCGCATTATGAAAAAACACAATCGACTGCCGTTCATTAGGACCGCTATCGGGTGAAGGAACCTGCACCCGATGAAGGGTGGAGCGCCAACGACCCGCCGTCCATCGTTCAAGCGCATCTCCAATGTTGACGACGTACGCACCCTCCTCAGCAGGTACTGGGTGCCACTCATCGTCGGCTCCACGAACTTCGAGCCCACCGGGAGCATCATCTTGGCGAAGCAATGTCAATGTTCCGTAATCAGAATGAGCACCTGCCCTCAGCTGCCCGGAGGCGACCGAGGACGGCTCGACATGCGGGTAATGTAAGAGACGTAAGGCCGACGTGTGGCGATCGATCGATGAGGCAAAGGTATCGGCCGACATTCCGAGCCCTTGCGCCATCAACGACAGCAGCTGCTCGCACAACACTGCGAGTTCGTCGTAGTAGCGCTGCATGACGTCGGACATGCCCTTTGGTTCAACCGGCCACCGATTCGGGGAGTACGCAAATGCGGCTGCCGGGTCTCGGGAGACGATCGACTGAAGTTCTCTCGCATCGACAAAAGGCCCGATTGAAAACGTTTCCTTTAGATCAGGCGGGGTCGACTCCCCTCGGCTTGCTGCTAATCGCTCGACTTGAAATGGGCCGTACCCGTACGCATCACCATCTGGGATCGCAACCGCAAGTTTTGCCTCCTCATCAAGAGCAAAAAACGCAGACGCGTAATTCCATGCATCTCTCTCAAGAACCGGGTCAACTCCGTGCCCGATTACCTGCATGAACCCAAATGAGCTGCACGCATCGTCGAGTTGTCGAACGACTATCTCAGCCGGCTCGCGCAGATCTATGGTCGGAATAGACATCGCAAAAAGAGGAGTAGCCGCCGATCGTTAACGGTTCACGCCACCCCTCAGATACTGGGTTTCAGGCAGCTGAACGCTCGAGGATGTGAACACCACATGCCGACGCAAGTCCGATCACGTGGGCAAGTCCAACCTTTGCGCCCTCGATCTGGCGATCGCCTGCTTCACCACGAACGTGCTGACAGACCTCCCAAATGTTGGCGATACCCGTGGCTGAAATTGGGTGCCCCTTCGATTGGAGACCGCCTGAGACGTTGACCGGCAGTCTTCCGTCACGATGGGCTGCGCCTGATTCGAAGAAGTCGACTGCGCCACCCTCTTCACAGAGCATCAGGTTGTCGTAGTGCACGAGTTCAGCGGTTGCGAAACAGTCGTGAAGCTCGACTAGGTTGAGGTCTTGTGGTCCGACACCGGCCTGCTCATAGGCTTGGTTTGCTGCGCTTCGGGTCAGCGTGTTGACATCGGGAAGCACTTGACAAGCCTCTTGCCAAGGGTCGCTGGTGAGAATTGAGGCAGATACCTTCACCGCTCGACGCTGCTGCTCAAGAGAGAGTGTCTTCAGCTTCTCACCATTAATGACGACAGCCGCCGCAGCACCGTCGCAGTTTGCCGAACACATCGGACGAGTATTCGGGTAGGCAATCATGACGTCGTTCATGATCTGCTCGAGGCTCATCGCTTTGTTGTACGCGGCAAGCGGGTTCAAGGTCGAATGGGCATGGTTCTTCTCGCTGATCTTTGCGAACAGCTCGAAATCGGCGCCACCGTACTTGTGGCCGTACTCCATACCGATTTGCGCGAATACGCCTGGCATCGATTCGGTGCCGATCCGACCATCAACCGGGCCGACCGCACCGAAGCGTCCGTTACGCTCCCACTCGTCATTGTCGGCTTTAGCTCTACCCCCTGCTCCGAGCAGTCCAGCTCCAGCGAGTTTTTCGACGCCGACTGCAAGGCCCATGTCGACCTCGCCAGCCTTGACCGCCATGATGGCAGTGCGAAGAGCGGTGGCGCCCGTTGCGCATGCATTCGAGACGTTGTACGCAGGAATGCCAGTCTGACCAACTTGCTTCTGCAGTTGCTGGGCGATGCTGCCTGAGCCAAGCAGGTTTCCGGCAGCAAGGATGCCGATATCGGCCATCGTGACCCCCGCATCTGCGAGTGCGCCTTGAATGGCCTCGGCACCAAGGTCGACTACGTCAAGGTTGGGGTGCTTGCCGAACTTTGTCATGTGAATCCCGAGGATCCAGATGTCGTCGCTTCTACTCATAATCTCTCCTTAGTTCTGAGCTGGGCCTGCGGTCAGGCTGGCTCGAATCCGTAATTGACCGCTTCGACGCCAGCAGAATCTGTTCCCACCACCGTAGTGGCAAGACGAACGTTCATTCCGAGACTGACATGTTCGGGGTCGGGTGGACAATTGATGATGTTTGCTCGAACGCTGGTGCCGCCGCAGTCGATGACCGCCGCAACAAATGGCACCTCAACGCCAGGTGCAGCGAAGGTAATGATCGAAAATGATCGAACTACGCCTTCGGTGGGAATGTCGACCGGCGTGAAGTCGGTCGCAAAGCACGCAGCGCATGCGTTGCGTCGATCGAAATAGCGGGCACCACATGAAGTGCATTCATTGGCGACAAGATGTGGTGTCGGCTCAAGTCTGAGGTACTCGACAAACGGAATCTGTGTTGCGGTCGACATACGTCCTCCTTTGGCATTCAAGGTGAACATACGCCGTTAATTTGCGCAACGACGAGTCGGTCGGACGACTCACAAAGTGGCAGGCTGGTCATATGTCGCTTCTCGAACCGATGGACGGTCTCAGCGCCGAAGAATCTGACTTTGTTGACGTGATTGCGAAGTGGGTTGACAATGAAGTTCGCCCAGTCGTTCGAGACCTCGAACATTCAGATGCCTACCCCGAGGTACTTATTGATCAGATGAAAGAGCTCGGTGTGTACGGGCTTGCGATCGGTGAGCCGTGGAATTCAGGTTCGGTTTCTGGTCGCTGTTATGCACGCATCACCGAAGAGATAGCTCGGGGGTGGATGTCGCTATCAGGTGCATTCGGCGGACACTCAGTGGTGTCAAAACTGCTTACACGCCACGGCACCCCTCAACAGCAAGAGCTCTACTTGCCGCTCATGGCAACTGGCGAACTTCGCGCAACGATGGCCCTTACTGAGCCTGATGGCGGGTCCGATCTCCAAGCGATTCGTACCGTTGCGCAACCAACATCTCGGGACGGTGTCGACGGCTACGTCATCAATGGGGCGAAGACCTGGATCACCAATTCCCGGATGTCAGATGTCGTTGCGCTGTTGTGCAAAACAGACCCGGAAGCAACCCCCGCGCATACAGGAATTTCGATTTTGCTCGTCGAGAAAGTTCCGGGTTTCACCGTGGGCCGCAACCTGCCAAAACTTGGGTACAAAGGTGTTGAGAGTTGCGAGCTCTCATTCAACGACTGCTTCGTTCCTGCGTCTGCCCTATTGGGCGGAGCGGAAGGTCAAGGGTTCACCCAGATGATGGGCGGACTTGAAATTGGGCGCATTCAAGTGGCCGCACGCGCAATCGGAGTTGCACGCGCTGCGTTTGATGATGCCCTCGAATATGCAACCCAGCGAGAAACCTTCGGCCAACCGATCTGGCGCCACCAGTCGGTCGGCAATCTCCTCGCCGATATGGCAACTCAGATAACTGCCGGGCAACGGCTGAATTATCACGCTGCTGAACGGTTCGATAGCGGCGTGAGGGCCGACCTCGAAGCAGGAATGGCAAAGCTGTTCTGTTCTGAAATGGCTGCGAAGGTGGCGCTCGATGCCATCAGAATCCACGGCGGGCACGGATATTCAACCGAGTTTGACGTTGAAAGGTACTACCGTGATGCTCCGCTCATGATTGTCGGTGAGGGCACCAACGAGATTCAGCGCAATGTCATCGCCCGCCAGCTTGTCGAGCGCCGAGCAAAACGCTGACCTACCTGCCGACGGCACCGGCTGCGACAAGCTCAATAACGTCGTCATCGAGATAGCCCAATTCATGAAGGATGCTCGTTGTGTGCTGGCCGACCTCAGGAATCGCACTCATCGGCTCGTCATGGCCATGCATGATCGCTGGGGGTCGGAGCGTTTGAATGCTGCCACCGGGAGTTTCAATCGACCGCCATCGATCTCGCTCGATGAGATTTGGGTGAGTGATCACTCCGGCGACGTCGTTTACTCGTCCGTTTGCGATGCCTGCAGCGTCGAGCCGACCCGCAACCTCGTTCGCCGTTAACGTGCGGAATACATCTTCGATAACAGCCAACAGCTCAGCACGGTGTTGATGACGGTCGTCATTGGTTGTGAACCGGCTATCGGTCGTCACCTCTGGTCGCTGCAACACGTCGGCACAAAACGACTCCCACTCGCGTTGATTCTGAATGCCGAACTGCACCCGCCCGTCGGACGCAGCGAATGACCCATACGGATAAATCGATGGGTGAGAGTCGCCTGCCCGAACCGGACCCTCCCCCGTGTAAAGGCCATAGTTGATCGGGTGACCCATCCACTCGATGAGAGCATCAAATAGCGACACCTCAATTTCGGTTCCCTCGCCGGAGGTGCCGCGATGAACGAGTGCAGCAAGCACCGATGAGTACACGTACATTCCACCCGCAATGTCGGCAACTGAAATTCCGGCGCGAACCATTTCTGATGCAGAGCCAGTGACCGAAAGCAGCCCGGCTTCTGCCTGGATGAGCAAGTCGTACGCCTTGCGATCTTCAAGCGGGCCACCTCGTCCATACCCTGTGAGGTCAACGGTGATGAGTTGCGGGTTGACCTCTCTCAGATGAGCTGATGACAGGCCGAGCCGATCGGTTGCTCCCGGCGAAAGGTTCTGCACCACGACATCAGCCGATGCCGCAAGTTCTTTCACGATCGCCTGGGCTTTCGACTGTTTGAGGTCAAGGGCAATCGACTCTTTTGAGCGATTCAGCCATGCGAAGTAACTCGAGAGCCCTTTCACACGGGCGTCGTAATGGCGAGCAAAATCACCCTCTCCGAGCCGCTCAACTTTGATGACCCTTGCGCCAAGATCAGCAAGTTGACGGGTCGCAAACGGCACAGCCACCGCCTGTTCTAGGGCAAGGACGGTAATGCCACTCAAGGAAGCCTTCATCGGGCTCACTCGTAGCCAGGGGGCGAAACAAACCCTCCGAGTTCCCGTTCGACAAGTTCAGCAAACCTAATCGAACGACGGTCGTGCAAATGTGGAGCGACAATCTGGATTCCTGCGGGCAGGCCGTCGGCACAGAGGCCGACTGGTGCAACCGTTCCAGGAAGATACGAGTTACACGACCACCCGGCCCAGAACAGCTGGTCGACGACGAGTTCACTTCCGCCATTGATCGGAATGCGGCGGGTCGCCCGCGTTCCTGTGTGGTCGTGTGGGTATGCAGTCGAGGCCGCAGTTGGACAAACCAACAGGTCGTACTCACCGAAGAACTCCGCCCAGGTATTGCGGTAGCCCTCGCGACGGTTGTGATGCTGGAACCATTCGCGGTGCGACATCGTCATTGCATGGTCGACGAGAGCTTGGTAACCACGGTCACCACCGTCCCAAGCGGTCGACCCTTCGAGAGCGGCGGCGAAGACCTCATCATTCGACTGTGCGCCCGTTGCAGCACGTAGCAACATGAGGTAGTTCTCGAAGTATTCGTGTTGATCAATTTGTGGCGCGGCCTTTTCGACAACGCAACCTGCAGCTGCAAGGGCGTCAACGGCGTTCTGAAGTTGATCGAGCATCACAGAGTCATTTTCAATGACCGGGGTGTCGAGCATGACCGCAACTTTGAATTCGCTGAGGCGAGTCTGTCGTGCTTCGGGAAGAGCAACCTGGTAGCCGGTCGAGTTCATACCAGTCGGACCCGCAAGCACAGACAATGCGAGATCGAGATCGGCTGCCGACCGAGCGAGAGGGCCGCAGACGCTGATGTCGACCTCGGGCAGCATGCCTGGCACCACGAGACCCTCGAAAGGTACAAGAGACATTGTCGGTTTATGCCCGAATACACCGCAATAGTGGGCGGGATTTCGAATTGATGCCCCAATGTCGCTGCCGAGTTCGAGGGCTGCCATGCCGGTGGCGAGCGCAACGGCAGAACCCCCCGATGAACCTCCGGGCACCCGACTGATATCCCACGGATTGTTTGTCGTGCCGTAAATGTCGTTGAAGCTCTGCCAGTCGCCCAACATGAATGGCACGTTCGTTTTTCCGTAAATCACTGCGCCGGCGTCGAGTAACCGTTGCACGGTCACCGCGTCGGTTCCGGGAACGTTGTCGCGCCAAGCGACGTTGCCCCACGTTGATGGCGTGTCAGCCCAGTCGAATGCCTCTTTGATCGTCATCGGCACGCCATGGAGTGGACCGCGGAATGAGCCTGCTGCGGCTTCTGCGTCGAGCACTGCTGCATGAGCACGGGCCTCATCGATGCGGGTGACGATGACCGCATTCACCGCCGGGTTATGACGCTCGTATCGAGTGATTGCATGCTCAAGTAATTCGCTTGGAGCGACCTCACCCCGTCGAACCATCGCCGCAAGTTCGGATGCAGTACGCAACATGATCGTGTCGTCAGCCATACAACGATCGTAGATCGCACAGAAATCATGATCCGAGGTCGCAAATTACCTAAAAGCCGATTAGTTTTGTCAACAATCACCCTCTATCGTAAGGAGCAACTATGAGTGTCCGAATTGGCGATACCGCCCCAAACTTCTCCGCCCCCAGCACCCAGGGGGACATCGACTTTCACGATTGGCTCGGTGACTCATGGGGGGTGCTGTTCTCTCACCCGAAAGATTTCACCCCCGTCTGCACAACAGAACTCGGAACCGTCGCTCGCCTCAAGCCAGAATTCGACCGACGAAATGTGAAAGTGATCGGCCTGTCCGTCGACCCGATTGACAGCCACGTCGAATGGGAAAACGACATCGCCGAAACACAGGGCACCCCGGTCAATTTCCCAATGATTGGTGATAGCGATCGCACCGTTTCCGATCTTTACGACATGATTCACCCGAACGCGAACGACACCTTGACCGTCCGCTCGGTATTTGTCATCGGGCCCGACAAGAAGATCAAGTTGTCGCTCACCTACCCCGCGTCAACCGGTCGGAATTTCGACGAGTTGCTTCGGGTCATCGATTCACTTCAACTCACCGCCAATTACAAAGTGGCGACTCCTGCTAACTGGACCGACGGCAACGACGTCATCATCGGCTCAGCCGTCACAGACGAAGAGGCAGCAGAGTTGTTCCCAGGTGGATGGACCACCGTGAAGCCGTATCTTCGCGTCGTTCCACAGCCCGGCAGCTGAACTCGAACTACACGGACGGCTTGTCGGCACCGACTGTCGACGGGCCGTCCGTTTGCGCGTACCATCACATGATGGGAATCAATGACATCTCACGGCGGCCAGCAACTGAGCAACTCGATGCGCTGCGCAATCGCGATATCTCTGCGACGGAACTTCTTGACGAACACCTCGCACGCCACGACATGCTCCACAGCCGACTCAACGCCATCGTCACCACCGACGTCGAGAGCGCCCGGCATCAAGCCGCTGAAATTGACGCAGCGCGCAATGACGATCAGACGCTGGGAACGCTTGCCGGTCTGCCGATGACCGTTAAAGACGCGTTGGCGACCGCGGGCATGCGATCAACGGGCGGAGCGATCGAACTTACCGACCATGTTCCTTCGGAAGATGCTGCGTCGGTCGCGCATGCACGAAATGCCGGTGCCGTCATCTGGGGCAAATCGAACCTGCCGCGCTGGTCAGGCGACATTCAAGCCGTCAACGAAATGTTTGGACGAACTGGTAACCCGTGGGACCTCGGCCGGACACCCGGGGGTTCATCAGGTGGTGCTGCTGCAGCCGTTGCGACATGCCTGACCCCTGTCGAGATCGGAACCGACATCGGAGGTTCAGTCCGACTGCCCGCCCACTTTTCGGGGGTCTGCGGACACAAACCCTCATTCGGAGTTGTGCCGCAGCGCGGATACATCGATCACGTCACCTATGGCGCTCTCGATGCAGATGTGAACGTCATCGGTCCACTCGCCCGCACCGTCGACGATCTCGAACTGATGCTTGACGTTATTTCTGACCACCCCGAACGGCTTCCTTCGACTCGCCAGAGCGCGCGTGAACTTCGGGTAGCCGCATGGCTTGACGATCCCGCCTGCCCGGTGTCGGACGATGTCGCGATCGTGCTCGAGGCTGCGGTCAGCGCTCTCGAAGCCGCTGGGGTGAAGGTTGATCGCAATGCCCGCCCCGATCATGAATTTGGCGATGTGTATTCGATTGGAATGCCACTCGTTTCTTCGGCCACCTCCCCAGGTCGCACCGATGAAGAGTACGAGCGACTGCTCGAGCGCAGCGAAGATGCCGATCCCACGATGGCGATGCGGGCTCGGGCGAGCACGATTCGGCATCGCGACTGGCTACTCATGTCAGAACAGCGAGAACTACGCCGACGCAGCTGGGACACGTTCTTTCGCAATTACGACATCGTGTTGGCACCAACTGCGTTCATCGCTGCGTTTGAGCACATTGACGGCGGAAACCTCTACACGCGAACCCTCGAGATCGATGGAGCAACCCGGCCATATGCCGACTTGATTGCATGGACAACTCAATTTGGTTACGTCTATCTCCCTGCAACTGTCGTGCCTGCGGGTCGCACGCCCTCAGGGCTTCCAGTTGGCCTCCAGATCGTCGGCCCGTTCATGGGCGACCGAACAACGCTCGAGTTCGCTCGGCTTGTCGAGTCGGTCACCGGCGGCTATTCAGCTCCACCGTTATTGCCGTAAGGCTCAACTGATTGCCGGCGAATCTTCACCGGCGAGCATCACTCGCAACTCGCGCTTGAGCACCTTGCCGGTGGCATTGCGCGGTAACTCGTCGATCACATGCATACGAGCGGGAACCTTGAACTTCGCAAGCCGCTCGACACAATGCTGAATCAACGTCGCCTGGTCAAGGTCTGAATCAGACGCGAGCACCACGACAGCGACACCAGACTCTCCCCATTTTGAATCAGGCACACCAACAATCGCTGCCTCGACGATTCCCGGTAATTGATACACCACGTTCTCAACTTCGGCTGGGTAGACGTTTTCGCCACCCGAGATGTACATATCTTTCCAGCGATCGACGATGTAATAAAACCCTTCGTCATCACGCTTGGCTGCATCGCCTGTGCGCAACCAGTCGTCAACGAACGCCTCGGCGGTTGCGTCGGGCCTATTCCAATATCCGGGGGTGATATGGGGTCCACGAACCCAGAGCTCTCCTACTTCGTTTGGTCCGGCCTCTTCACCATCTTCGTTCACGATGCGCGCCTCGGTGTGCAGAAGTTCTTTTCCGGTTGATCCGATCTTGCGCATCGCATCAGCCGGATCAAGGAAGATCGCTCCAGGGCTCGTCTCCGTCATGCCAAAGCCTTGCATGAGTTCGACGCCGCGTTCAGCCCAACGTTCCATGATGGCGAGCGCACATGGAGCGCCCCCGACGCCTGCTATCTGAAGCCGCGAGAGGTCGGCCGTTTCAAAGTCAGGATGCTGCATCATGAATTGATATGGCGCAGGCACACCAAAGAAGTGCGTGACCTCGTAGGAGGGGTCGCCGATGATGCCAAGTGCTTCGCCGGGTTCAAAGGTGCGGGCGATGACGATCCGTCCGCCGGCATGAAGCACGGGGTTGGAGTAACAGTTGAGTCCGCCGGTGTGGAACAGCGGCAAGATCACGAGCTGCACAGTCTCTGGGGTGATTCGAGCNGGAATACCTAAGTTGACGCANTTCCAGAACGTCATGCCGTGCGTAATNATCGCTCCCTTNGGGTGGCCCGTCGTGCCCGAGGTGTACATGATGGTGCTCGGGTCATCATGCTCGACAAGNCAGGTCTCNGGAGANNCTCCCGAGGNGACGATTGCTTCGTANTCATCATCAATTGGAATCANGGTGGTGACTCCGCATCGAGANGCGAGTTCTTGTGCGGTATCNGCNAATTCGGGCGANTANANNANCACGCTNGGCGNGCAGTCNCCNACGATGNATTCGAGTTCTGGGACCGTCAGTCGCCANTTCAACAANACNGCAATTGAACCGATACGCATTCCGGCGAATTGAAGGTCGAAATATTCGGGACCGTTGTGTGCCAATAGCGCCACACGGTCACCCTTTGTTACCCCGACACTTTGGAGATGCGCAGAGAGCCCATCAATTCGTTGATGAAGATCGCCATAGGTCAATGTTCGACCCGATTCGAGATCGACAATGGCTCGTCGAGACGCACGATTGGCGTTGTGATGAGCAATCCAGTCGTAAGCAGTAATTCGTGCCGGCATGTCGACAGATTACGAACTCAGACCCAACACATCAGAGGCGTGGCCCTTNAGGCGCTTGTAGTCAACCTTTCCATTGGCTGCTCGGCCAATGGTGTCAATTTCGACTACATGTTTTGGCGCTTTATACGCAGCGAGCGTTTGCTTGACGTGCGCAATGAGCTCACCGCCAGCGACGACTGCGCCTTCACGAGGTTCAACTACAGCCGTGACCGCCTCACCGAATTTTTCATCTGGAACTCCAACTGCGACCGCATCGAGAACAGATGGGTGGGTCTTGAGTGCCTCCTCGACTTCTTCAGGGAACACCTTTTCACCACCGGTATTGATGCACACCGAGCCCCGCCCAAGCAGCGTGATCGAACCGTCATCTTCAACGATGGCAAAGTCACCGGGGCACGAGTAACGCTTGCCCTCGATGACAAGGAACGTACTCGCAGTTTTTGTTTCGTCTTTGTAGTAGCCAAGCGGTTGACGACCGCCGACCGCAAGCCGACCCTGTGGGCGTCCGCCCGGCGTCAAGATGTTGTTGTCCTCGTCAATTACCACGCAATGCTCGCCCAGTTGGAAACGTGCAGTCTTCGCCGTTGAACCCCCACCTGAGGTCGACATTCCCATACCGAGAGCCTCCGAGGACGAGAACGCGTCGATGAGCACCATATTGGGTTGGTGTTCCAACAACTGCTGTTTAACTTCCTCCGACCACATCACACCTGAAGATGTGATCCCAAGAAGACTTGACAGGTCCCATCTACCCGGATTCGTGTCAAGCGCCTTGAGAATGGGCTTGCCGAACGCATCACCAACCATCGATATCAAATTGATACCTTCACGTTCGATCGAATCGAGGAGTTCGGAAGCGTCGAAACTTCGACTTTCGAGCGTGACAATCGAGCCACCTAAGTTCATGACGGAAAGCCCTGGGAAGTTTCCGGTGCCGTGCATCTGTGGGCAGGCCGGGCAGAACTTGGGCCCGGGTCCGGGAATCTCAAGATCTGTGACCTCGCCATCATCGGGGATCGGGTTCGCAAGAGCGCCTGCAAGCACAACGGCGAGGTCATCTTGTCGCCACATCACACCCTTCGGCATGCCGGTGGTGCCTCCCGTATACAGCATGATGAGGTCGTCACCACTTCTTCCCCAGGCCGGAACAACGCGCGNGGCCCCAGAGTTGGCGACTGTTTCGTACTCGACCGCCCAATCTGGACATGGCCCGCTCCCATCGTCAACCCAGAGCCAGACTTTGATTTTGGGCAACGAACCCCGAATAGTTTCAATGAGCTCACTGAAGGTTCCGTGGAATACCACGGCACCAGCGTCGGCGTTATCCCACAGGTAGCTGAGTTCGTCAGCGGTGTACCGATAGTTCGTGTTCACCGGGACGAACGCCGCCTTGAGTGCAGCAAATGTTGACTCCATGTATTCGGGACAGTTGTACAGATACTGTGCCACCGCTTGCTGGCGTTCAAGGCCTACTTCAACGAGATATTGCGCAATGCCGTCTGCTCGTCGATCGACTTCGCTCCAAGTGAATCTTCGGTCACCATGAATTAGACAGTCCTCGTTTGGAATCTGATCAGCGATGTGCTCCCAGATGTTTGCAAAATTCCAATTCCCCATCTCGTAACCCCCCTAGTATCGGCGACGCCCCCCGACGTCTATCAACCGATCGNCCGAAGATTACCGCTCNAACATGACGCGGTCGAGATCGAGACGAGGGCGGCGCTCNCCGTAACCCGCCGGGTCGGGCACCCCGACGGTCATCACCATGGTGGACACCAGTGAACTCCCTGCCAGCATTGCCGCATCGAGACCGGCAGCGTCGAAGCCCAACATTGGCCCACAACCCAATCCGAGAGCACGGATCGCCATCACGAGGTACCCAGATTGCAGCCATGTTTGGTGTCGAGCAGTTGCTTCACGCCGTTCATCATCGAGGAAGAACTCTCGAGCATTTGCGATGTGAGGAACGACTTCGGAGAGCGTGTCATGAAAGTTTGAATCTGCGCAGACCACGGTGATGAGCGGCGCTGCCTCAGCCTGTTCGCGGTTTGATCCACCGAGATGTTCGAGAACCTGGGCACGTGCGGCATCACTGCGAGCAATGATGAGCCGGAGCGGCTGGATGTTCATTGTCGTCGGGGCCCATTTCATCATCTCGTACAGGCTTTCGATCTGCGCGTCGGTCACCGGTTCGTCGAGAAATGTGCGTGCGGTGTGAGCGTCGACGAACAACTGAGCCACAGCATGATCGGCAAGGGGTGTTGTCATGTTCGACATTGTTGCCGTGCCTGATGTCAGAGCCGAAGTTGAAGNGAGNGCAACATTGTGCGGTCGGCGGCTCTCCTACTCGCACGANAAACCTTTCGCCTGCTACAACGACACTGTGCCGCTCATCTCNTTTCCGCAACGTTTATCTGATCTCGCTGACNTATTGCCCGANCGGCCTGCGGTCGTCTGCAACGGAANGTCAATATCTCGGTCTGNACTCGAACGCGCCGGNAATCGTCTTGCGAGNGANCTTGNCGACCGTGGAGTCGGTCACGGCGACTTNGTCACNGTGGCGCTTCCAAACTCAATNGATTGGTTCGTGACCTACGTCGCCGTGTGGAAGTTGGGCGCGACGCCTCANCCGGTGTCGGCNAANCTGCCNCCACGAGAACTNGCCGCCATTGTTGAACTTGCCTCACCGAAAGTTGTCGTTGGCGTTGANCCTGGCAGCGACATGGCNGCGTTACTTCCGGAGGGCGTGCAGTGCTTGGGNAAGGGGTATGAACCATCTGCGGAGTACTCAGATGAGCCGCTTCCTGATGCCACTTCTCCTGCGTGGAAAGCGCCAACATCTGGCGGTTCAACCGGGCGACCGAAACTCATCGTTTCGGGTGATCCTGCGATTGTTGATACCGACGCAGNTCCGGCACTGTTGATGAGCCATGACGGATGTCTCGTCATGCCTGGGCCGCTATATCACAATGGTCCTGCGGTGTGGGCGTGTCAGGCGCTGCTCTGTGGTTCAACGGTCGTGCTACTCGAACGTTTTGATGCCGAAGCCACGCTTGCCGCTATTGAGGATCACAGCGCAGATGTCGTCTACATGGTGCCAACGATGATGAAGCGCGTCCTTCGTCTCGATGACGAGGTTCGCTTCAACTACGACCTTTCAAGTCTGAGAGTGGTCTGGCACCTCGCCGAGCCGTGCCCTCAGTGGCTGAAGCAGGCTTGGATCGACTGGCTTGGNCCTGAACGCATCGTCGAGTTGTACGCCGGCACCGAAGCACAGGCGGTGACGATCATCACTGGCACCGAATGGCTNGAGCATCGAGGCTCGGTTGGTCGCGTCGACCAAGGCGAAATCAAAGTGTGCGACCCTGATGGCAACGAATTGCCCGTAGGTGAACAAGGCGAGGTGTGGATGCGGCCAACCAATCGAGATAGCCCGACGTACCTGTATCTCGGTGCTGAAGCAAAGCAACTCGATGGCGGTTGGGAGTCACTTGGTGATCTTGGATGGTTCGACGAAGACGGCTACCTCTATCTCGGCGACCGTCTCGCCGACATGATTCTGACCGGAGGGTCAAACGTGTATCCAGCAGAAGTGGAGTCAGCATTGCAGGAGCATCCCGACGTGAAATCAGTGGTGGTCATTGGCTTGCCCGATGATGACAAAGGGAGTTCTGTACACGCGATCGTTGAGGCCGACCCGAACGTGTTGAGCACCGAAGATCTGCTCACATTCGCGGCAGAACGTCTCGCAAAATACAAGTTGCCGCGGTCGGTTGAATATGTCGATGAGCCTCTTCGGGATGACGCAGGAAAAGTGCGGCGAAACGCCCTAAGAGCCGATCGGACTTCGTAACCAGGTCGACGCCTGCTTCGCTCAACACAAGAGCCCCATGTCGCAGCGATGGTCACGTGACATTGAGAGAGACGCCTTCACCCCGTTTACGAAGTCTGATCGACGTCGTACGCTTCCGTTGTGCCAAATGCTGTCCCCGANCTGCTCCGNGGCGCNTGGANACGTGNGTCNATNGTGAACGACGACGGCACCNGCGACACTGACTCGCTCGTNGTGTGGNTGCAACTTGATTCNNCGATGGTCGACGTTCGGATTCCGGTCGACAGCGACGACCCGTTCACGTGCGAGGCCAGCACCGGCTACACCACCTGCACCTCGATCGAGACGGGTTGTGACGGCATTCGTCGGGCGACCGCAGAGTGGCACACCCGTGGGCCTGACGACATCGCCATCCATCCGGTATCGGCGTTTCCTGAGCCGGGCCTCCTCGAGTGGAACGATGATGGTTCAGTCATGATTGAGCGGGCGCCAAGTGGTGCCTACGTTGAGAAGTGGCACCGCCTACCCGGGTCGACAGAGCGCCTCATCGAGCGTCGAACTGATGTCAGTCACCGGGTGTATGTGGCCGGCGATCTCGCAGTAGTGGTGAACGATGATCGCAGTGACGCCAAGTCTCCATTCGATGTCGAGTTTGCAATCTGCGAACCGATTCGCAATGAATCAACATGGCGAATCGTGGCATCGACTCTGCCCGGTCGAATTGGAGAGGATGTCCGTGTCGGTATTTGATGAGCTCCAGGCGCACTCTGCGCTTTCGTTCGAGCAAGCACGAATGCTGCCCCTTGAGGCGTACTCGTCAGAGGAGGTTCTTGATGCCGAACTCGCAACGGTGTTTGCTGGCGATTGGCAGTGTGTCGCTCGAACGGCCGACCTGAGAGAGGCGGGCGACTATGTGTGTGCAGATCTGCCGGTCGTCGGCGGCGGGGTGCGGTCGATTGTGACCATTCGCGGCGACGACTCAATCAGGGCCTTCGACAATGTTTGCGTCCACCGTGGCGCGCAGCTGCTCACCGGCTGCGGCAACGAGACTCGCATCACCTGCCCATATCACGCCTGGGCGTATCGTCACGACGGTTCGCTGATTGGCGGCCCCTACATGACTGAGAGCACCGAGGCTGACGGTGCTCCCTTTAACCCCGACCACCACCGTTTGCCTGAGATTCGGCTTGAGGTTTGGAACGGTTTCGTATTCGTCAACCTTGACCCGGATGCCGAACCTCTCGGGCCTCGCCTCGCTGGCCTTGACGACATTGTCGGGAAGTTCGCCATGGAGAGCTATGTGACCGTGCGCGATGAGGTCGATGTGTGGCCCACCAACTGGAAACTCCTCGTCGAGAACTTCATGGACGCGTATCACGTCTTCAAGGTGCACAAGGAGAGCTTTGGTGCCAATGGCGACAACACGGCGAATACCGAGATGTACCCGGGAACGCTCGACTGGGCCCACCATCGAGTGGTTGAGGCCGATGGCCCTAACCTCACCGCCGACGGCGACGACCGCCTTGATGGTGAGTGGCGCCGCACGATTGTGCTCGCAGCGATTTTTCCGGGTTTCGTGATCCAACTTCAGCCGGATTGGCTGTGGTTTCTCAGGATTACACCGATGGGTACTGATCAGGTTCGGATCGCCTGGCAGGTCGCTGTGGCTCCAACAACGCTTGCCGCAGCTGACGACCCTGATGAGCTTGTCGCCGATATCAACGCTCTCATCGACCAGGTCAACAGCGAGGATCACCCTGTGGTCGCCGGGATCCGCCGAAGTGTCGACCGACCACAGTTCGATCGAGCGCCGCTTTCGTACCTCGAACGCAACGTCTTTGACTTCGACCGCTACCTCACCACCCGTCTCAGCAGGTGACCATCAGTCCAGACCGCGCGGCTCTTTCGCGCCGAGGGGAACAGTTCCCGCACGGGGCACCCAGCAGTC
>PBWL01000022.1 GCA_002727235.1 Acidimicrobiaceae bacterium | reverse complement strand
ATCACTCCGCCTCCGCCACCGCCTCCACCGAACTGAGGCCTTAGGTCAAAGTCCTGCGCACGCCGCTGTTTCCAAGTATTTGCCAAAACACCACGGTTGCCAACCGTCACCTCGTTGCGCAAGCGACCGTTCGTAAAGTGCGAGCGCAGCCCGCGTGTTGGTTTCTGCATCAAACAGTTGTTCGCGTGATGTTACGCCTTCTGATCCGAGCCAAACACGATGAATTGTCCAATAAATCTGAAATAGACCAACACAGCAAATTCCATTGTCAACGTCTGCCTGATAACGACTCTCCCTCCAAACAATGTCAAGTGCACGTTCCTCAAGATCGTCCGGCCAGACGGCGCGAATAATGCTTTGAACTTCTGCGGTGCTCGGGGATGGTGGAATCGCTGCAGTTGTCGTCGGCGTCACCGCTACTGAGGGGGCCGAGGTAGCGGAGGGTGAAACCGTCGTTGCCGGGATAACAACACGAACTCCTGGAGGTAAGCACAACTCATCGCCGGGATACAGCACGTCTCGAGCAGTGGCTCCATTTCGCTCGAGCAGCGTTTTGGCTGGGATCGACGCCCGGTCTGCGATCAATAACCAAGAATCGCCAGCTCGAACGGCGTATGTTGAGCCACAAGTCTGGGTAGATGGTGCCGATGTCGTCTCAGTCCTTTGCGCGATTGCACGTGTCTCTCCATTTTCCATCATGGCAACCTCGGCATTCACCCCCTCAGCCGGGCTCGCTGTCGAGATCTCTAACGTTGAATTATCCGACATCGATGGCGACACCACTGCGGGCAATTCGCTTGCTGTGATTCGTCCAGGTTCATTCAGGTCACTATTCGTGAGGTCAAATGACTGTGAGGTAACCGTCGATGCCTGGTTGCGTGAGAGAGCCAAAACGGACTCTGTTGTTCGGCGGGTAGACCATGCAACGGGTGCGACAAGCGCAAACGCCGCCAGAATTAGCAACAGACGACTTGCAAAAGGGTCAATACGTGGCAGCGACCAACGGGTGCGAAGTTCTTCGGCTGTTTGGCTGTGAAGGACACGGTCGAGTCCACTTGGTCGAGTAGGAGCGTCAGGATCAATCTCATGTGATTTGGGCTCCCAAGAGACAGACTCGCTCCAAAAATCAGCAGACTCATCTGCCCGCGATTTTTGTCTCCTGCGGTGATCGCCTGAACTTTCGTCTGGCCGACGAGGAAAGGAATTCCGACCCCACATGACGAAAGTCTGACCGGTTTGTCATCGTTTCGCAACATTATGGATCTGTCGCATGGCAAAATTCTCATCATGATTCGTGAAGAGATAGCTCACCCACTAACAACACGGTTCATGCCGTCATCATCGAATCCGGAAAGAGTCTCTTGCTCGCCACCTACAACGACCGCCATGCGAGCGCAGTTGCCGGCCAAAAATGTCCACATAAAGAACACGTGCCGAGCCCGAAGGCCCGGCACGTCCCTTGCGGAGAGGGTGGGATTTGAACCCACGGACCACTCGCGTGGTCAACGCCTTAGCAGGGCGCCCCATTCGGCCGCTCTGGCACCTCTCCGAATAAGACAAAGTCTACAGAGGGACGGTCGTAGGGCTACCGCCAACACGGTAGATTGGGGGACGGAACGGTGGCAGAGCGGCCTAATGCACTTGTCTTGAAAACAAGAGACCTTACGGGGTCCGGGGGTTCAAATCCCTCCCGTTCCGCTCTTTCACGTGGCGAGAGAGACGCCGAGTGAGTGCTCGATCAGCAGCGTTTGCTCCGCACATGCCGTGCGCACCCGCTCCAGGNGGCGTCGATGAGGAACACAAGTACACGCCCGGGATTCCTGTTGCGTANGGNTTCGGGCTCACACGTGGTCGAAAGACGGTCTGCAANGGCGATCCGGCCCCTCCGATGATGTCGCCGCCGACATAGTTCTCGTTGTACATCGACATCTCTGTCGTCGAGCGAACCGCCATGCCAACGACACGGTCTCGGAAGCCGGGGGCGAACCGTTCGATCTGCTCGACAATTGCCTCGGTCGCATCGCCGGTGTAGCCGTGGGGCACGTGAGCGTACGCCCAGATCGGATGAACATTTCCGGCAGACCTGCTCGGGTCTGCCAAGTACTGCTGGCCAACCAATACAAACGGTGCGGCTGGCATCTTGCCATCGACGACCGAGCGTTCATTCGCCGCAATCTCATCAAACGACCCACCAACATGAACTGTGCCGGCTCGTCGCGCATCTTGAGCCGTCCACGGAATGCCGCCCTCAACTGCGAAGTCAACTTTGAATGCCCCTGGCCCATGAGAGAACGAACGGTATGCACGCACAATACGCGGTGGCAGACGATCACCAAGAATCTCGAGAGCGATCGACGGCACCACGTCGAGCATCAGCACGTCATGAGACGGAAGGTCGTTCACAGATGACACCCGCGTATTTGTTTCAATCTTCCCTCCGTGGGCGACGATGTCAGCAACGAGGGCGTCGACAATTCGCTGCGTNCCGCCTTCTGCGACCACCCAGCCGTGTGCATGCGCTGCTGCCGTCAGCGTCACGCCCACTGCGCTCGTCAACGGTCGATCGAGACGCCAAAACGCGTGTGCTGCCACCCCGCCCCACAACGCTCGTGCCTGTTCAGTCTTCCAAGTGCGAGCCAGCAGAGTCGCCGGCGGCAGCACGCGAAGACCAAAATTGGCCAACGTGAGCGGATGCCTTGGCACGCGAAGGACCGGTTGAGAAATTTCTGTGAAAAGAGCNTCGAATTTCTNCGCAACCGGGGCNAACATCTGCCGCCAACGTCGNGCNTCTNCTCCCAACAAGTGCATCGGTGACATCGAANGATNTNGCGAANGCACCNGCTGACCCATCGTCAAGCGGATGCGCGCANTCNATTTCGGGGGCNCACCACTCAAGTCCCGGAAGATNCANTTCCTGAAANAAGGGTGACGCAAGCGCCATCGGATGCGCCGCCGANCAATGNTCATGCACAAGCCCAGGCGCGAGATACTCCGAACTTCGAGCACCGCCGCCAACTGTGTCGGAAGCTTCGAGTACCGTGACGTCGCTCCCTGCGCGAGCGAGGCGCGCTGCTGCGGCGAGACCGTTTGGGCCACCGCCAACGACAATCGCTGTGCTCATTACGTCAGGTGTGCGTGAGCGAGATTCCCTCACCCTTNGTGTCTCTTCCACCATCGCCAGGGTAGGCGTCGCCTGCNGGGGTATACCCCTCGCGCTGCCAAGTCACGACGTGTGGAACCAAACCGTCAGGAAGGAACGGCTGCGTGTGATAGGCGTCGTCGTTGTGGTACCAACCCTTTTCAACGACACCGAGCGCAGCATCAATCACTCTGTACTGCACCTTCTTCGAGAACATTGGCTGTGACTCAGTGAAGACGACACGCAGGTCGCCAGGCTCATAGTTACACCGCTCCTGCACGGCCTCAACGAGGCGCTCATCGTTGCAGTGCGCATCGCCAAAGTTCCAGCCGAGCAGCACGTTGCCGAGGAACTCTCCTTCTCGCAGAACCCTCGTGTCCATGTCATCGTTGTGCCGCATGTGCAAGGTGATGTGCATTCGGCCCATCGGGTGCATCATTCTGAACGCAATCGCTTTCTGGATAAAGACCTCAGAGATTTCCTTACCGAAGATCGGAATGATCTGATCAATCTGGTTGTCTGCCGCCTTCACGATTCGCTCGTTGATGCGATCTTCTTTCTCTTTGTCGACAAATGCCCATGTTGTAGAGGCCCAGTTACCGGCGTACTGCTTCATCCCGATGAGGAATGACACGTGCTGCGGCCAGATCGCTCCCAGCACGATGCCGAACAGGCCTACTACCAGGACCGGAATGATCAGGAGCGGCTCAATATCGCCAACGCCCCAGCCGTCGCCCGCAGGAAAATTCGCAAATAGGAAACCGGTGCAGAAGATGAAGAACACGTTCCATTCGAGCGGGACCGCAAGCGGAATTGTCGAAATGATGAAGGTATGGAGCGCCCAGATCGAGAGAATCCCGATCCATGTCATCCATGGCCATGGCGAAAACAGCAATACAAGCGGCATGACGAGCTCGCAGGTCGTGCCACCAATATGTCCAATGAGGTGAGTAGCTTTCGACGGACGTAGATCATTCGGGTAATCCTTTACCGTCGCCATCCGAAGCCTTCGAGAGCCGTTCCACGGGGTGTTGTTGATCATGACCGACACCGTCGAGGAGAAGCCATGGTTGAACTTCGACACACCGGCGCCCATCCAAACGATGACAATGAAAATCTTCGCGGCGACAACCATGTCAACCCACGAGGGGAAGAAGGCGAATGCCAACATGGTTGGCACGTACTGCTCGGCGCGTGACGCCAAGAACACACACTTATCGCGCAGCCCCATCAGGCAAATGAGTGCGGCGTACACCACGAACGGCCAACGGGGCATGACTCCCGCAGTCCCTTCCGGCAATCCAGGAATCTGCTCACCCGAAAGGAACAGCATCATCACAAGCCAGAACACGATGAGCTTGTAAAGGCCGGTGTCCCACGGGGTGCGGCGGTTGCCTTTGGTCAATGGAACATGATTTGGGTAAGGCGGGATTCTCAGCGTGTCGTTCTGCCACCAGTAGAGGCTCTGGCCAATCGGTGGGTCGAAGTGGAACGCCATCGGGCCGCATGTTGCCGCGAGCCCAAGGATCTCCATCAANACCGTCCAAATCATCAACTTCTGGTAGAGGATGGGCTCATCCCACCAGCCCCCGATGTCGTTAAATTCAAGGCCGGCCGTGAAGGAGGCTGCGACGATCAAGCCAAACAACGCAAAGAAGAAAATTTTCCATACGTAAAACATTGCCGTCTGTTTTGGCGTGCCGAAGCCTGCTTCCACCCAGTGCAACTGGAGGAGTTTCATGCGTGGCAAAAATGGGATCTTCGGAAATTCGTCGAGATCGACTGGCGGTAAATCAGCAGTGCGGTAACCCATGTCGTTTCTTTCTGTGTCCTGTTATCTGGTCAATTAGTACTTACGTCCGCGGCGGATGCGCATCTGCGAATCACGCCGATGTTGCTCATCATCAAGAATCTTGTCGTCTTCTCCAGTGCGCCTGCGTGACACCTGAGTTCCACTCAACCGGCGTAACTCGCGCTCTTTCACCCTCAGACGACCCCACGCCTGTCGCACATCTTTCCGNCGCCGCCGNTCAATATGGTCTTCTTCTGACTCAGACGTACCCGCAAGGTACGCCTCCTCAATCTCGTCGAGGCGTGAACGCGCTTCGTCAGATGTCATCTCCATCTGAATTCGTCCTCGCGACATCAAGTAAATGCGGTCGCTGTACTTCAATGCCTTTCGAGCATGCTGTTCAACGATCAGAGCCCCAATGCCCTGCTCATCTGCTGCAGTTCGAACCGCGCTCAACAAACGATCGACGATCATCGGTGCAAGCCCCAACGACAATTCGTCGGCAAGTAGCAATTGTGGGTCGCGGCTCAACGCTCGCCCAAGTGCGACCATCTGCTGTTCGCCACCTGAGAGCATGCCGCCTCGAATATCGAGCCGAGGCTCAATCGATGGGAACAACTCAAGTACACGCTCAACACTGCCGCCACCGATCTTGATGTTGTCACGGGCCGACATCTTGGTGAAGATNAGACGATCTTCGGTGACCAAGCCAATGCCATTTCGGACNCGCTGNTACATCGGCGTGAACGTCGGAACNTTCGACAGCATGACAATGCCNTCAACCGGAGGTAACTGCCCAGCGATCGTGAGCAAAGTAGTCGACTTACCAGCACCATTAGGCCCCAACAGAGCGACTACTTCTCCTCGTTTCACTGTGATGTTCGCACCGGTCACCACTTCTCGACCGAGGTAGCCGGCTTTAAGGTTGCGGGTCTCTAACAGGTGAGGCGTTTGCGCCTGCACGTACTGGCCAATACCCGGCACCTCAGCGATCATCTCTGAGAAGTTCATGGTTTCACTCACGGTTAACTCCCGCTCTCCACCGGCTGGCTGTTCTCGATCCCGAGATCGTCGTCAGACTGCTGACCGAGGTACGCCTCAATGACGGCGGGGTCATTTCGTATTTCTTCAGGTGTGCCTTCAGCGATCTTGTTGCCAAAATCAATCACCACCACACTGTCGCATACCCCCATAACAAAGTTCATGTCATGTTCGACGAGCAAGATTGCCATTCCCCATTCATCGGCGAGGCGTCGCACCACCCGGGCAAGTTCGGTGCTTTCAACCGAACTCAAACCGGCCGCCGGCTCGTCGAGGAGAAGCACGCTCGGATGCATCGCCACCGATCGGGCAATTGCCAAAAGCCGCCGCTTGCCATATGACAAGTCACTCACTTCACGGTGGAGATCTTCGTCAAGATTAAATTCTTGAACGGCGCGGACAACCTCTGGACTAAATTTCGGGATCACCGGCCACACGAGATCGCGAACATACGCAGAAAGGTTTTGGGGGTCTGCGGCGACGCTGAGGTTTTCAAACACGGTTGTGTCTTCGAAAAGTTCAAGAGATTGGAATGACCTTGCCATTCCTGAATGCACACGAGCGTTTGCATTTTCCTTAGATATGTCGTTACCACCTACGCTGAATCGGCCCGAGGCCGCCGGGGTAAACCCGGTGAGCGCATCGATGAGCGAGGTCTTTCCTGCACCGTTTGGCCCGATGAGACCGACCACCTGGCCGGGCTCAATCGAAAAGCCAACGCTGTTGACCGCAGTCACGGTTCCGTACTGCACCGTGAGATCTTCAACCTCCAAACGCTTCGCTGGTACTTTCTCGCCGGCGCGCTCTTCGACGCGTTCAGACACCTCTTCTAACTTGATGAAATACGACTCGCCAAACTTCTTTGTTCGCTTAAAGATTCGGAAGCTGCGCGCCCACTCCGCAGCTACACCGTCTGGGTTGTACAACACCACCAACAAAATCGAGATGCCGCTAATCAACTGAACAAACTCACCAACACCATTCCACGTTGACTCCATCACNTCTTGGTTGAATCCAGCCGTCGCCATCATCGCNCCAACGAAGGCNCCCAAAATATGGCCGACGCCGCCCACCAATGAGAGCCCTGCGTAAGTGATTGAAGTGAAGTTGGTGAAGGACTGATAGCTGACAGAGGTCAACCGGAAGGCAAGGAGAATGCCACCTAAAGCAGCCAGTGCTGACGCAAAAGCAAACGCAAACAACTTGGCGGCCGCAATGTTGATGCCAAGCGATGCCGCAGCGCGTTCATTTGTTCTTACGGCGATCAACCGTCGGCCGCTCCGGCCGCGCCTTACATTTGCAACCAAAACAACTGCGAGAAGAGCCATTCCCAAAACGAAGATTCCGTATCGCTCCGGATGCCTAATCGAACTGATCTCGAATCCAAATAGGCTCGGGTCACCAACGGGCGTGCCATAAATTCCACCTGTGTAGTTGCGGTTATTGAACAACATCAACTCCAGCGTTGTTCCAAGACCCAATGTCACGATCGCAAGATTGATGCCACGGGTACGCACCGCCGGAAGAGCAAAAATCATTCCGAGCGGTACCGCCGCAGCCACGCCGACAAGCAAGCCCAACAAGAATGGCAGTTGGTAAACCGCCACAAGTCGTCCCGCCACCCANGCGCCGAAACCTGCCATCGCATATTGAGCAAGGGAGAGCTGTCCTGCGTAGCCGGTNACCACGACAATCGATAACAACACAATGGCGGCACAGAGCGANACGGTGAGGGCGTCCACCCATTTNGTGTCTTTCGTCAACATAAGGAAGACGATGGTTCCGACAAGAAAGATCGTCCAGTCCCACGACATTCGACCATTGCCGATTGCGGGCAGCCTTCTGAGGTAATGGTCTCGCGTTGGAATTGTTCGCCCTCTGAAGACAAGCATGATGATGATGATTACGAATGGCAATGACTGGCCGGCGCCTTGCTGATCCCAAAATCGATTTATCAATGTCTGGCCCATTCCGAGCAGGTAGCCGGCAGCCGTCGCCAACGGGAATGATTTGAAGTCAGCGATGAGCGCTGCTGCGAGGGCGGCGAGCACGAGAGAAGTCATCGACGTCACTTGCAGCGTCATCACTGGGACCACGAGGATCCCACCAATACATGCGGCAGCAGAACCGAGACCCCAGTTGAGAACAGCAATTTTGTTTGGCGAGACACCCACAGCCGCCGCAGAACGTTCATTTTCTGAAACCGCCTCGGTTTCGATACCAAAATTTGATGTTCGATACAGCAGCCAGAATAAGAACGCTGAGAAACTACCGATTGCAAGCAAAATAAGCCGATCGACGGTGATACTCACGTCTCCGTACAAGGTGACACGATCCACCGGAAGCTGGCTTGGGACTTGCCGCGGCTTTGACCCATACCGGATCACTACTCCCGCTTGCACGGTGACAAGTACGCCTAGAGTCGCAAGAAGCTGAATTAGATTNCTCGCTCGTTTCCGTTGTAGCGGACGCAGAATAACCCAGTGAGTNAGAACGCCAAGGGTGATGGAGAGCAACACNCCAAAGAATGAGGCAACCCAGAAATTCTGTCCTCGTTCGTACTGCAACTCGTACTGGAGAAACACCCCGGCGATTCCTGTTGCGCCAAGCGAAAAGTTAAGAACTCCGGTGCCACGAAAGATAACGATCAGACCTTGAGATGCAAACGCGTAGAGCGCTCCGACACCCAACCCAAGNAAAGCAAATCGGATAATTTCGTTCACGCCTTCAACCCCCACTGTGACTGCGCCATGAGACCTTGANGAGCGTGCTCTGTNGATCTCTCANCGAATGCTAGGAAGATGACTCCTCCAACACGAAGTCGGACACCTCTAAATGTCTAAGGTTCGCGTAGGTAGGCCGCAAAAGGCGGCTCACTTGACCATTCACCAAAGGGGGGAGAATGAGTTTTCTGAACAAGAAATCGGGGGTTGTCCGTCGTGTTGCCGCAGTCGCAATACTCGGCATCGGCCTCACTGCATGTGGCAGCGATGATTCTGCTGACGAACCTGCTGAGGAGGAGGCAGCGACTGAAGAAGTCGCTGAAGAGCCCGCAGCTGAAGAGCCCGCAGCCGAGGAACCAACAGGTGATCCGATCAAGGTAATGACGGTCACCACGTTGAACGCCAATGGCCCAACATACGAGAACATCAAGATCGCAGCGGAGATCGCNGCGGATCACATTAACTCAAATGGCGGAATTAACGGCCGGCCACTTGAAGTCATCGTCTGTGACGAACAGTTCGACCCGGCAATTGCCGCTACGTGCGCACGCGATGCTGTTGCGGAAGGTGTCGTGTCAGTAGTTGGCTCGTTCACGTACTTTGCTGAGGCGATCGTGCCGGTGATCGCGGAATCAGACATCACCTGGTTCGGTGCGTGTTGTCCGATCTCGCCATCGGAGCTGACATCACCTCACTCGTTCAACCTCGGTAACCAGCCCATGTATGCCGTTGGAATGGTTCGCCAGGCTGTCGAAGATGGCTGCGAGGCAATCAACGCAGTCATCGTTGAAGGTGCTGACGCAATCTTCAAGGGCCCAATGGAAAATGCCATGTCTGCCTATGGCCTTGAGTTCAACGATGTAATGATCATTCCGAACGCCGCGCCTGACTACTCAGCTGAGGTGGCTCAAGCAACGACTGGCGTCGATTGCATGGTGATCGTCTTGTCAGAGGGCCCATTCCTTACCTGGAACACGGCGATGCAGCAATCAGGCTCTGACGTGCAGCAGTACGGTCCTCAGGGCAACCTCAACTCCATCTCAGCGGTGGGTGCCGAGGAAGTCACCGACGGAAACATCATTTCAGGTATGTACCCAGACATTTCGACTGCACCGTGGGCTGATTATCGCGCTGCGCTTGAAAAGAACAACATTGACCAGGAGGCAAATGACTTCAACAGCCTCGGTGGTCTCGGAACATGGGCCGCATACATTGGATTTGCTCAAATTGCGTCGACAATTGATGGCGAAGTGACCGCTTCATCATTCTTCGAAGCCGCGAGCAACACGAGCAACCTTGACCTGAACGGAATGGTCCCTGTCATCGACTTCACTCAAGAGTGGACCGATGGGCTGCCGGGTTACTCCCGTCTGTTCAACCGGACCGTTGTCTACAGCCAACTCTCAAACGGAGAAGTTGTGCCTATCGACAACGAATTCATCGACGTTGGTGACCTTTCTATGGGAATTGCCCCATAACAAAAAGGTATTAACGGATAACTGAAAACGAGCCCGGCTCGGCGTCTTTTCGGAGGCACTGGGTCGGGCTCATTTCTTTTTCAGCGAAGGAATTGGCAGTCGCCAGCCAACGCAGGTGAAGTTCACAAAATTTGAAAGAAAATGATGGCGGCGATCAATCCTGCAGTTATCAGGGCGATCGCAAAAGCACCTGCAGCGTCGTTTCGTGAAGAACGGATGTCATCAGGGTTCGGCTCTGGTGGAGTGACATCTTGATCTTTGATTTCGTACACCATGTGACTACCCCGCTACGTGACTGACGCTGCACTGAACAGACGTCACTTTCTACGCGGAGCGTATTTCGGTAACTGTTTCGCCAGCGAAGCGGACATTACAGCGCTCTGTTGGCGCCCGCTCGGTCATGACCAGTAGGAGACGAATATGGTCGTAGTCGCATGTGGATCGTCGTCACCTTTCTTGCCACGATCTTCCAAACTCTGCGAACTGCTGCCCAAGCACGACTCAGAGCTGACCTTTCTGTCAATGCAGCGAGTTATGTGCGCTACATCCTCGGCGCACCACTATCAATTACAGCCTGCATACTTGCCGTCTGGTGGTCGGCAGACGGTATGCCAACAATCCCTTTGCGCTTTTGGTTGATCGTCACCGCCGCGGGTATTGCGCAAATCGTCGGAACGATTGCTCTGCTCACAGCCTTTGACCGCCGTGACTTTGCTATTGGCACGGTGTACTCAAAAACCGAGGTCATTCAGGTCGCAGTGTTTTCGGCTGTCATCGTTGGCGAGCCACTCCGATTATTGGGCTGGGTCTCAGTGATCGTGGTGTTAGTCGGTGTCGTCAAACTTGCGAGCCCGTCTGACACGCCACTTCGTCAGATCATTGCCCATCGTGACCGCGCCACTCAAGCAGGCGTTCTTGCCGGGGCCGGATTTGCGCTTGCATCAGTTGGCATTAGGTGGGCTTCGACAAGTCTCGGTGAACACCCTGCGCTGGTTCGTGGGCTCATCACTCTTGCGGCGATGAACACCGCTCAAACCATTGTGAACGGAGTCTGGATCCGAGTTAGAGAGCCAGAGTCGATCAGCGTCATCTTTCGGCACTGGAGACGCACACTGCCCGTTGGAGCGATGTCGGTGGGCGGTTCAGCGGCATGGGCAATCGCCATGAGCATGGAAACCGCTACGAAAGTGCGTTCGCTCGGCCAACTTGAATTACTGCTCACGTTCGTGGTCTCGCGGGTGTGGCTCCGACAGCAGCATCGCCGCAGCGAGATTGTTGCGAGTGGACTAGTGCTTATCGGAATTCTCGGCGTCACCGTGTTGGGGTGACGCGGCGTCGTCTACTCGGCTGCTGAAATGTCAACGCCGAACAGTTCCCCGAATCGTGTGGCATAGCCAGCGTCGTCGGCAATCGCTCCGAGTTCTGCCCAATCGTTAGGCCCCATCTTTGCTTTGCCGTCAATAATTCCTTCAGCAGCCCAACTCACCGCATATCGCAACTGTGGCGAATCGGTATGAATCGCATAATGAATGACCTCAGCAACCTCTTCTGCCGGGGTCGCCTGACGGATACCAGCTGCGTAGAAGCCAAACATCCGGCCATACTGCTGGTCGTAGGCTCCTGATGCGTTCGGGGCCTCAGTGTTCTTTGAAAAGATCGCTGACTTCGTTACGCCTGGTTCGATGATCGCTACGCGAATACCGAACGGAGCAACCTCAAGCGCAAGTTCTTCACTCACGCCTTCGAGCGCCCATTTTGAGGCCACGTAGGGAGCTTGAGCAATAGCTCCAAAGCAACCCGCGACCGAAGTGATGTTGATGATGGCGCCCGAGCCTCGCTCACGCATCTGTGGGAGGACCGCTTGTGAACACCGCACGGCTCCGCACAGGTCAACATTCATCACATCGAGGAACTCTTTTGGTGATGTCTCTTCGACTACGCCGTTTCCACCAACCCCGGCGTTATTCACGAGATTGTCGACACGTCCGGCTCGATTCATGATGTCGTCAAATCCGTGACGAACTGAATCGCCATCCGCCACATCGAGTTCGGCCAGCTCAATCGTCACACCGGCATCGGCGGCCATCGCCTGCAGTTTGTCGGCTTTGGGAATTGAACGAACTGTGCCGTAGACCGTGTGGCCTTTCGCTGCAAGATGCACTGCGGTCGCACGACCGATGCCTGAGTTTGCGCCGGTCACAACGGTAATTGGTGAAGTCATGTGACGAGTCTAAGAGGTGCGCCGTCACCACGACGTAGGAAGCATTGACCGTCAGCTGCTGTCGAAGTTTTCGAAGTAACGGCTCGGCGTCGGGCCGCGTTGACCTTGATATTTCGAACCACGGGCACCATTGCCATACGGGTTTTCTGCTGGTGTTGTCATCTGCATAAATGACACCTGCCCGATCTTCATTCCTGGGTAGAGCGTTATCGGAAGTGAAGCGACGTTCGCCAACTCGAGGGTGATGTGACCATCAAAACCGGCGTCGATAAACCCAGCAGTTGAGTGAATGAGCAGCCCGAGACGACCCAGACTCGACTTACCTTCCACACGGCCAACGAGATCATCGGGAACTCCGACGCGCTCGAGCGTTGAACCGAGCACGAACTCACCCGGGTGCAGCATGAAGGGCTCTGAACCATCTTTGGGCATCTCGACGAGTTCAGTAAGGCCGGTCATATCGCTCTTCACATCAATGACACCAGCGGTGTGATTTCGGAATACACGAAACAGGTGGGATATCCGCACGTCTATTGATGATGGTTGTACCAGTGCATCGTCGTACGGGTCGATCACGATGCGACCCACTGCTATCTGTTCACGAATCGTCTGGTCAGACAAAATCACGAACTGAACCTTAGTGCTCCGGCAGTGTCTCTACGTGGGGTCGCAACCTGATGAGCCGCTAATCTGAGCACTTCTGCGGATGTAGTTCAATGGCAGAACATCAGCTTCCCAAGCTGAGAACGCGGGTTCGATTCCCGTCATCCGCTCCAAAAAGACCTCCGTTCTCGGCCGCAGACCGCGGTGAGGTCCAAGAACCTCTCCGCCGTCTGGCCGAGCAGGCTCACCTCAAGATGAGAGATTTGCGCTAATTACGGCACGAGCTCCTGCATCGTCGAGAACCGGTGTGATGCTCAGAGTCTCTGCCATTCCGGCCCACATCATGAGTGATCCGTGCAGGGCCTCTGATGATTCAGCCTCAACAATTGCGACGCCGCGACCATTTACTGTGTCGTGCCAACGGCCAATCTGACGATAGCCATGGGCAGTTTCGATGGCGGCGTCATCATCAGGCGACATCGAAGCGAACGCGCCAAACGCGTCCATCTTCTGGCTGTGATTGATTTGGTATTCAAGCATGAACAACATTGCCAACCTCCTAATAGGTTTCTCGGGTTTTTTGAAGAGATCGATGAGACGACCCAATCTCTTTCCTAAACGGGTTTTGCGGACGACAGGAAGCTCTGCGCGAGAGGTTCATTCTCCATTGGTTGAGCGTTCATACTCGGTTCATAAACCAACAGGCCAGGCACCGATTTCTTTACACCCGCTCAACTTGAGCCCATGGGGATGTTCTACGACTGGGCCGCGCACTAAATTCAGCCACAGCGACCTTTCAGCACGCAGGATGCAACGAAGAGCGGACGTCTCCGGCGGAAACCGAGATCACTACAATGTCACCGGCACTAGTTGCGATCTTTTCAGCATCGTCAAATGGTTCACCTAACGATCGAACCTCTAGTCGCATATTGCGGTACGAGCCTGTCGAGTACATTCCGCAGCCGATGGGCTCAACATCAATATCGGTTGCGAAGGCTAACCAGCGTGACCCGACACCAAGCCCGCTTTCGGTGATGAGCATCCCTGAGCTCTCTCGTTGTGTCCACCCGGTAAAGACAACCGTGTCGTCTGTTTCACCGGCTCCTTCAATGCATAAGCCGACGGAAAAGCAGGTTTCACGACCGAAGACATCAACAAACTCATAGTCGGCGTTTCGATCAATAAACGCACCATCGTCGGTTTCACGAAAGCGACGCATGACATCGGTCTGCGGTAGCCCAAAGACATCGATCAGCGATGAAATGACGTCACTCATGTCATTACCGAATCGCTGGCTCCCGACCCCGAAACGACTGAGGTACAGCGCATCCTTACGTGCAACAGGCGCCGGAGGAACTGACACCGTTGTCGTCGTCACGTCCGGAGAGCGTTCAGCGACTCGCTGAGAGGTATCAATGTCGTTGCGTTCAGACGTATCCGGCAGCGAAACTGGTGGGGTCGTTGTTGAATTCTCACTTACCGATGCCAAACTCGTCGTCGGCATCGACTCTTCAGCAATCGAAAATGACCCAGAANACCCGCAGGCTGCAATGAGACCCGCCAGCATCACCGTCGCAAGTGCAATATTGGATGCTCGGCCNACGGTCACCCCATCACTCTCGCAGACGCGCTGGCCAATCACACGTCGCTATCACCAGCAATCACCCTGGGGTCGATCCGTGGACCCAAACTAGAGAGCCCATCGGCATCAACTCTCGTCCCAGAGCCAATCCATCGCCCGCCGTCGAAAAGGTGCGATTCATCTCAACAGTACTGGGCACCTCACCTCATGACGGCCGATCATCATCAATACTGATTGCAAGGTCGAAGGTCGCAAGATGAATCGGTCGTCGAGAAAGCGAATCAAGTGACCACTGTGCAGCCCACATTGTGAACGGATCTGGGTGGCTGCCGGCAGGCTGGCACCCTATGCTCATGGCAATCGCGTCTCGCACCGAACTCACGCTCTCGCCACGTTCAACAAGTTCTCGAAGTGTGATCGCCCCATCTCGTTTTGCGAGACGGCTTCCCATGTCACCAAGGACGAGTGGCACATGCGCGTACTCAGGTGTCGGAAGACCGAGAAGGCGTTGCAAATGTATTTGTCGTGGTGTCGATGACAGCAAATCGTCGCCGCGCACCACCTGGTCGATGCCCTGCACCGCATCGTCNACCACCACCGCCAAGTTGTAGGCCGGCACACCGTCGGCACGAGCGAGAACGACATCGTCAATTCCACCCTCGAACCGNCCNGTNANCATGTCATCAACGACATAGGTCTCACCCGAGGTTCGCAAGCGAAGTGCAGGGCGCCGGCCCTCCGCTTCTCGNTCAGATCTCTGCGCAGTCGTCAAGTTNCGGCAAGTACCCGGGTAGGCCCCNTCAGGCAAGTTGCCGTTNGGNGCCTGTGCNGCCGCTTCAATTTCGGCACGAATTTCTCTACGGCTGCAATAACACGGGTACGCATCGCCNCTCTNGNTGAGACGNTCGATGGCATTTCGATACAACTCAAACCGCTCCGACTGCCGAACAATCTCTGCCGAAGTCACCACCCCCACGGCTGCAAGGTCGGCGATCTGGCGCTCTTCAAATTCGAGGGACGCGGTCACAAGATCGAGGTCTTCCATTCGAATGATGAACTCGCGTCCGGTTGTGTAGGCAAGCAGTGCCGCAACGAGGGCCGTGCGAAAGTTGCCGATGTGAAGATCTCCCGTCGGTGAAGGTGCAAAGCGGCCCGCCATTGCACCATTCTTGTCACATGGGCCGTTCGCAATCAGCGACAGATCACCATGGAGGTCGGCAACCGAACCGACGCGAACGGATGTCGATGATTTTGGAACGAGATGGCAACGACTGTGTGTGGTGTCGTCGCGCCTTCGACAACCACCTCGTCGTTCCGACAACGGAACATCTCGTGCCTCGCATTAAAGGTGGCCCAAGTTGGATCGAAAATGAAGTCGCCGCCTGCAAGCGATGCAACAACGAACGTGGCCATCGGACGCTTGGAGAATTCGCCGATGAATGTGAGGGGCTTGCTCGCAAACCAGATGTCGCTCGAATCATCCGATCACTCGAGCGCTTAACCGATGCCATCGCCAGCCGTGGCGGGCAGCGCCGTGCTCGGCCATATGTCGCCACTCAACTTCGACGCCTTCGCCGTCGGTAACCGTCGATCTCATTACTCGCTACCACACGCGGACAATGTCGTATTCTCGGCCTATGCGCAGCACTTTCACGCCGCGTCGGGGAGAGCGGAAGCCGAACGTAACGAAATGATCTGCCCTGCCTGCGGCGCTGCTGCACCTAACGACGCAAAGTTCTGCAATGCGTGCGGCGGAAGCCTCAGCGCTCAACCTAATGACACTCCTAATGCTGTCACCACAGAGTCACCTGTTGTTGCCGAACCCATCGACAATGAACAGACCGGTGAACTTCGGGTGCCTGACGATTCAACAACTGACGAACTCGACGAACTAGCCCTCACTCGACTGCATGATTCGATTCAAACCGAAGAACTGAAACAGACCATCCAGATCACTACGACTGAAGAACCAGCATTCGCATCTCAAGTCGTCTGGGCAGATGACGAACGCCCATTCGACGACACGATCGATGACATGCCAGCGAGTGGCATCCCTATCGATACTGCTGCGGCGACCCAAGTGATTCCTCTCGACCACGAGCCACCCACACCTTCTTCTCGCTCCGCCACTCTGGCCGCCGCAGTCGTCCACCATGAGCCGACTGGGAGCGTCTCCGCACAACTTACGGTCACCTCCTTCATCGGCATCGTCGCTGCGGTGCTCACCGTCATTGCACTCACGGCTGACATTCTCAAGATCTCAACAACAGCGGGAGCAGAATTCGCCGATGTTGCATCAGCCGTCGGGTTAAAAACTGGGGTTTGGCACGTTGACAACCTTGGCTCCAACCTCATCGCAGTCGGCCTCCTTGGGGCAATCGGGCTCGCAGCCGGTTCGGTCGGGTCGATCCTCAATCGCCCCTGGGGGCCAGGCCTTGTCGGGGGAAGTGGACTCTCGGTTCTCGGCACCACTGCACTCACGATCGGCCTTGTCGAGTTTCCAGTCGGAGCCGCCCAAAATTTTGCTGCGAGCGCGACTGGCGAGTTCACCATAGAGATCACGAAAGATCTTGGTTACTGGGCATTGTTCGCTGCCGGAGGTGTTGGGCTCATCGCATTCTTCGCATCAATGAATGATCTCTTGATCGACCACCGAGCGAGCCTTAACCCGTACGTGCATGCTCTCGGAGCGCTCATTGTCGTCGTTACCGCAATCGCTCCACTCGTACCAGTGGTTGGTTCTTCATGGTCAGCGAATTGGCTTCTCAATAGCAACGAGGGTTGGCCGAACGAACTGATGATCGCACGGTTGGTGCAGCTTGGAGCCGTAGCAGTTGGGGGACTCATTGGATTTCTCACTGTGAGACCGACCGGTCTTGCCCTTGCCTTCGGCGCCGTGTTCCCGGTGGTGATTGCAACGATGTCGACGTGGCTCGGATTGGGAATGCTGTCCCTCGCTCCGGGCTATCGAAACCCGGGTGGCTCTGCCGGGTCACCAACCAATCTGCTGGTCGGTGCGTCAATTGCATGCGTTCTCGTTCTCGCCATAGCTATTGCGATGGCGTTTGACTCACATCAACGAAGTTAAGTCAGTCAAGTAACGCGTTGCGGTACGAGTGCGTTCCATCAAAACGCGACAGTAGGTAGGGGCCTGCCGTGAGAGGTTCGTGAAGTGGCGGATTCGATGCATCTTGGCAGGTGGGCAAGCATTCAACTCGGGCATGAAACCCTGGTTCAACGAAGAACGGAATCGAGTATCGATCGACATTTGGTGGACTCACCACTCGATGAGGGTTTGATACGTAACGATCGTTNGACCANATCGCCATGAGNTCNCCNAGATTCACGACNGCGTGACCTGGCGGAACTNAGATGTCGATCCANTCGCCGCTTCGTGTCTTCACNTGNAGNCCACCCTGCCCGTCGTCGGTGAGGATGGTCACTGACCCGTAATCGGTGTGCGAGCCGCAACCGGGTTGGCCGGGGGCTGGTTTCACCCGACTCGTCGGTGGGTAATGCAGCATCCGCAAGTGGTACATGAACGCATCCTGTGACGCGTCTCCGAGGTCTTCGAACCACGTCGAGGCTAAGCCGAGAGCTACTGCCAACCCTCGATGAGCTCGAAGGCTCGCTTCGGTTGCCTCATCGAAATAGCGCTGCCATGCGGCTCGAAAGCGGGGTGACTCTGGAAGTTGGTTTGGACCGTGAAGCGGAGTGCCGGCGAGCACCTCTGGATGTTGCGGTCCGTGCTCGGTTCCAGAATCGATGGTTTCTTTCAGATCTCCGAGTCGCGGAACGTTGAGCTGATCATCATCGGCAAGTGCACCCTCGAGTGCTTCGGTTCCGATGCCGACGTACCCCCGGTGGCAAGAACTGTTTGCGATGGAAATTTGTTCTTTGACGTCTTGGGGTTTGGCGAAAAACTCTCGCATGACGTTGAGCAGCTCTTCTTTTGTTTCCGATGCAATTCCGTGTCCGACAGCAAGTAAGAAACCGAGTTCTTGGCAGGTTGCATCAATGATTGCGGCCTGTTTACATGCGGCAGCACTCGAGTGATCTTCACCGGTTGCAAATGGTGCAAGGTCAACAACAGGAAGGCTCACGTAGGCGACTGTAGCCCGGTCAATTTTGTCTAGCGCAAAAAGAGCACGGACGTGCTCGGCCAACCATTCGCTCGTAGTGAAACTGCAAGACCGGGTTCTCGAGAAAACTGCAAGAAAAGGTATGCGTCGTGCTCTTGCATGACATGAACACACACAAGTCACTCACCACAGCAGCAATCGCATCGATTGCGTTCTTCTCGCTCTTCGGAGCTCAAGCCGCCCACGCCGCTCAAGACGAAAACGGCAATCAGCAATCTGAATCAATCGAAGTGGCGCTCGTTGCCATCGGTTTCTTCGACGCTCAGGAAGAGAGACAGGATGAGGAACCAGTCTCTAACGACGAAATCACTGATGAAGAGACCGCCGAAGAAGACGTTGCAGATGATCCAATCGCTGAGATCATCATCCCGGACCCCGACACCGACAACAGCAACAACGACGTCATCAACGACATTGAGGTCAACTCGAATGGCAGCGTCGTCGAAGCTGCATCCATCGTCGAAACAACTCCCGACACTGAAGGTGCTCCTTCGCTCAACGTCACTGCTGACGACACCGATCACAACGCATTACCAACCACTGGAATGGAACTCTCCCTTGCATTCCTTGGCTTAGGACTCGCCGGCATTGGGGGAACACTCCTCGCCGTGCGCCGTCGCCTGATGATCAAATGATCACACCCGATGCGTTCGTAGCGCCCCCTTTCGACGAGACTTATGTCGGGAGGGGGCGCTCTTTCGTTCCCATGTTGAGGAGCACGACATGTACGACAACATCATCTATGAAGTGGACAATCCGGTTGCAACAATCACGTTGAACCGACCCGAGGCAATGAATGCCTGGACCAACCGCATGGATCGTGAAATCCGTGATGCGGTGTCACGAGCAAGCGGCGACCCCGCCGTCGTCGGCATCATCATCACCGGCGCTGGACGAGCGTTCTGCGCCGGTGCCGACATGAACCTTCTCTCCAATATTTCATCAGGCGATGAATCGAGCAACGATGCCGGGTCAGCAGTTGCTGAAGGTGAAGCAGCAGCAGACTCCAACGGAGATTTTGATGGCCGTTTCCCGTTTCTTATGACAACCCCAAAGCCGATTATTGCTGCCATCAACGGCGCCGTTGCAGGAATGGCGTTTCCGTTCAGCCTGTGCTGCGACCTTCGTGTTGGTACGGAGAAATCACTATTCCTCACCGCATTCGCGCAGCGTGGCCTCATCGCTGAGTGGGGCNTCGGTTGGCTCCTCCCGAAACTCGTTGGACCATCAGTCGCTCTTGACCTTCTCATGTCTTCTCGGCGNGTGACCGGAGTTGAAGCCAGAGAGCTTGGTCTCTTGAACCACATCGTCGACAACCCCGACGACCTCCTGCCGTGGTGCCGGAACTACGTCACCGAACTCGCAGAAAAGTGTTCACCAACGTCGATGGCGATCATGAAACAACAGGTGTACGAGCACCTTCATCAAGGCATGGGAGCAGCCGAATCTGAAGCCGCCAAATTAATGGTCGAAAGCTTCGGGCGCCCCGACTTCGCAGAGGGTGTTCAATCATTCGTTGAAAAGCGGCCACCCTCCTTCTCACGCATCGGTGACAACTGAGCGTTACGCCATCCCGACTGAAAAGTCGTCGATCAATCGCTCGTAACTTGACGCGTACCTCAACACGTCAACGTCGGCCAAAGGCGCGCCAAATAATTGAATACCGGCGGGCAAACCGGCCGAGGAAAACCCTGCGGGCATCGAGATCGCAGGGAGCCCCGCATACGTTGCATATAGCGTGCACTCCATCCACCGGTGATAGGTATCCATTGCTCGACCGCCGACCTCGGCGGGCCACCGTTGCTCAACATCAAATGGCCACACCTGAGCGGTGGGCAACGCAAGCAGGTCGAACTCGCCACCGGCGGTGGCGAACATCGAAACGATCTGTTCGAAGAAGGCGGTTCGTGTGGTCGCAGCACGCTGGAGATCAAGAGCGGTCAACGACACACCTNACTCAGCTTCCCACCGAACTTCCTCTTTAATTTGGGCAGCGGTCGCTTCACGCTTCAGCAATGCGCCGTACTTCGCCGCGTTGTACGCGTGGCGGTTATGCAACCACGACGTCCAAAGCGCATCCAGATCGACATTTAACGACGTAGGTACCACGACCGCGCCATCGCCCTCCATCCGATGCAACGCTCGCTCGCAGGTCTCCAGAATTCCGGGTTCGGTCGCAAGGTGACCACCAAGATCTCTCAACCATCCGATACGAACACCTGAAAGACTCCCTTGAAGATGCTTACGGCATGACTCAGGTGACGCCAACTCATCAAGTGTCCCTGGCAGCGCCGTCGGAACCCGAACATCCCACCCAGCTTGAGTGCCGAGCAACATCGCAACGTCGATTACTCGACGCCCCATCGGACCATCGGTTGCACAAAGTGTTGAGTACGAGTCACCGCCGTAATGCAATGGCACCCGGCCGAAGCTCGGCCGAAATCCGACAACGTTGCACCAGCCTGCCGGGTTACGAAGTGACCCCATGAAGTCACTGCCGTCGGCAACCGGCAGCATTCGGGTTGCGAGCGCAACTGCGGCACCACCACTGCTGCCACCCGCCACTTTCGTTGAGTCATAGGGGTTGACCGTTGCACCGAACACCGGATTAAAGGTGTGGGAACCGAGGCCGAACTCAGGAACGTTTGTCTTGCCGATAATGATGGCCCCAGCTGACCGGATGCGCTCAACGTGAAGGGCGTCGAAATCGGGAATGAACTCTTTCAGCAGCGGAGAACCCTTCGTAGTGAGGAGCCCTTTGGTTTCCGCAAGGTCTTTCACCGCATGCGGAAAGCCGTGCATCCAGCCACGAGAGATTCCTCGATCGAGTTNGTCATCGCAGACNGCNGACTCGGTTAGCAATTCGTCACGATCTCTCAACGACACGATGGCGTTGAGCACATCATTTCGANCATCGATCCGATCGAGATAGGCCGACATCACCTCACGGCACGACACCGACCGGTCATGAATGGCACCAGATAGCTCTGTCGCATCGAGTCCTGTGATATTCACGACGACAGCATGCCACGAACTGCCGTGCGCGAAACTGTCGCATGAGTTCGATGACATACGCACCATGGTCGATTAAAGCCACCAACCTTCCAGTCCATGCGCGAAACCCCATTCACACCGATGCAGGCGGTCGCGCCGCTGGATTTCCGGCTGCGTTAGTCGCCGGTGTCACCGTCTACGCCTATCTCTGCCACCTCCCTCTCGTCACTCACGGTCTGGCGTGGGTTCAACATGGCGGGGGGGAGGTTCGCTTCAAACAACCAGTGTTTGATCACGATCATGTTGCGGTAGCTGCGCGCATGTCAGATGACGAAACGCTCATTGAGGCGCATACCGACTCACCCCGACCGCGCGCTGTCTTGCGACCGACATTGAACGCCGGCGCAGCGCCCGAACTGCGCCCGGGTGACGACCTCGATCAGGTCACCATCGTCGCCGATACTCCATACGGGGCCGACTACGCGGTTCCGGCAGGTGACGACCTCGATATCTGTCGTTCGGCCGGGGTTGTGCATCCTGCGGTGTGGCCAGACCTCGCCAACGACATCATGCACAAGCAACTCGCTCGCGGAAGTTGGGTTCACACAAGATCGATCATTCGTCATCACCGATCGGTTGCTGTCGGAAGCAAAATCACCGTCGTGCCCCGGGTCATCGAACGGTTTTTTGCCCACGGCGAACGAGCAATCGTCGATATGCACTTCATGCACAATGACGACATCGTCACGTCAATCGAGCATGAGGCCATCATCGACCTATCGATAACCGACTAACTCGAGCATTCCCCGAGCCGATCGTGTACGCCGCGCTCGGGTACGTTCAGCACAAGGAGGCGATTGCAGTGAACTCACCAATTCCACATGAGATTCCCGAAGAGTTACAACAACTCCTCGGCCAACTCGATGACTTCATCGAGTCAGAAGTCCGACCGCTGGAAGAGTCGAATGACAACATCCGGTTCTTTGATCATCGAAGAGAAGATGCCCGTACGGATTGGGAACGTGGTGGCCTTCCAAACGATGAGTGGGAAGACCTTCTCCACCAGACAAAGCGCATGGCTGACGCAGCCGGCTTCTACCGCTACCCCTTCCCCGCTGAATACGGCGGAAGTGACGGAACCATTTACGGTATGGCGGTCATTCGCGAGCATCTTGCNCGNCGTGGACTCGGCCTTCACAACGACCTTCAAAACGAACACTCGATCGTCGGCAACAACGTTGGGCTGTTGCTCATGATCAACTACGGCACTGAAGAGCAAAAATTCGACTGGGTTGATGACCTCGCTGAGGGCCGCCGAGGTTTCGCATTTGGCATCACCGAACCCGAACACGGGTCAGATGCCACCCATATGGATACCCATGCGGTGAAAGACGGCGATGAATGGATCATCAACGGTGAGAAAACGTGGAACACCGGCATTCACAAGGCTGACTGCGATCTNATTTTNGCNAGAACGAGTGGAACCGCCGGCGACGGTGANGGCATCACCGCNTTNNTGGTGCCNACCAACTCGCCNGGCTTTGAGATTCTCGAATATCTCTGGACATTCAATATGCCCACCGACCACGCCCACATCAGNCTCACCGATGTTCGGGTACCTCACTCCGCAATATTCGGAGGCGAGGGCAAAGGCCTGCAGGTCGTGCAGCACTTCTTCAACGAAAACCGGATTCGCCAGGCAGCATCAAGTCTTGGTGCCGCCCAATTCTGCATCGATGAATCTGTGAAATACGCCCGTGAACGCAAACCGTTTGGGAAAGCCTTATCGACCAATCAGGCGATTCAGTTTCCACTTGTCGAACTCCAAACCCAGTGTGAAATGTTGCGAGCACTCATCCACAAAACCGCCTGGCTCATGGATGAACACGGCGCATTTAGCCAGTCAGACAAGGTTTCGATGTGCAACTACTGGGCCAACCGGTTGTGTTGCGAATCTGCCGATCGTGCCATGCAGGTNCATGGCGGCATTGGCTACAGCCGCCACAAACCGTTCGAGCACATCTATCGCCACCACCGTCGCTACCGCATCACCGAAGGCGCAGAGGAAATCCAAATGCGGCGGGTCGCCGGATACATGTTTGGCTACATGAATCAGCAAGCCCCGAAGGGCGTCGCCAGCGTGAAGGGCTGACATGCATCAGCCACCCTCTCCTGCTGATCTGCTTCGAACTGTTGCGGAAACATTGGCCGACGACGTCGTGCCGGCAACGAGCGGACCCGCTCAGCATCAGGCTCGGGTTGCAGCAAATATTGCGTCAATCGTTACCCGAGAACTTGAGTTAGGCCCGGAGGTTCGGTCTCGTGAACGCGACCTCCTGCGTGAGATCGGCGGCGAAGAGATCGGTGATGAAGCAGACCTCGCTGCGGCTGTTGCTGCCGCACTTCGTAAAGGATCTGCCGATAGCGATGAAGAACACGAACGGGTGAGGACGCTGCTCACCCAGATCGTTCGCGGTGACCTTTCGATATCGAAACCGGGCTACGACGACTGGGACGGCGAGTGACGGGAAGTGATCGCGATCAGGCTTCGACGCGTTTATCGCGTTGGTTGACGACCGAAACCGGATCGGACGTCACCGTTGCTGATCTCGACGCCGTTTCCGCAGGCGCTCGTCGATTCAACGCGCTGTTTACGGCGAACAGCGCCCAATCATCAACTCGCTTCGCTCTCACGATGATTCCGACAGCGTCAATTCAGTTACTCGATATCGCTGACGAGGCGGCCGTTCGACAGCTTGCAGAGTCTGCCGGTGTGCCGGTACCCCACATCCATCACGTCTGCACCGATGAGTCAGTTCTTGGAGGACCCTTCTTCATTTCGATCGCGGTCGATGGCGAAACCGTCCCTCGTCGTGTCTTGCGACTCATCGCACAACATGACCGACTCGGTTCTCAGATCACACAACAAATCGGCACTGCCCTCGCGCAACTTCATTCTGTGCCCGAGTCTCTTGCGCCGCGTTCACTCCTTCCTAACACCGGTCTCGCTCCGATCGCCCACGCCATCAGTCAGGTGGACGAAGGCCTTCAACAACTGCTCACACCATCGCCAGCGTTTTCGTTCTGCGCCCGGTGGCTTGAGCGCAATGCACCGACAGAGCCCATCGAGCAAACCATCGTTCACAGCGACGTGCGCAACGGCAACATCATCGTTGGCGCTGACGGCCTCCGAGCGATCCTTGACTGGGAGGGCAGCCGAATCGGAGATCGAATCGAAGATCTCTCGTGGACAACGCAACGCATGTGGCGGTTTCGTGAAGATCATTTGCCGATCGGCGGATTCGGCACCATCGCCGATCTTCGTTCGGCCTATCTCGAACATGGCGGTAAATGGGATGACGACCGGTTTCGCTGGTGGCGGGTGCTACTGACCGTCCGCTGGGGGCTCGGGATGGCCGGCCAGTCGCGCGCACACCTCGAAGGCTCATTCCGGTCGATCGTCATGTCGGCGAGTGCGCGCCGGATGGCAGAGCTCGAATTCGATGCCCTACAACTTCTTCGATGATGCGGCAGCGTTAACCGAGACCGAGTTCGGTAATGGTGTCGTCACGCAGTTGGCGCTTCAACAATTTGCCTGAGCCCGTTCGCGGTAGCGGCTCTGTCATCGTGGTGACGTAACGCGGAATCTCGTACTTCGCCAAGTGGTTAACGAGATACTCACGCAATTCTGTTTCATCAAAATCTTCGGTGACATACATCGTCGTTCCTACCTCTTCACCGAGACGATCATCTGGAACTGAATACACGGCTGCTTCGATCACCTTCGGATGCGACGAGAGAGCTGCCTCGACACCTCCGCAACCAATGTTCTCTCCGCCACGAATGATGAGGTCCTTTATTCGATCAACAATGAACAGGTGTCCGTCGGTATCGATATATGCAACGTCGCCGGTTTTAAACCAGCCATCTTCAGCAAACGAATCTGCAGTGGCCTCCGGTTTATTCCAGTACTCACGGAACATCGACGGTCCACGAACCTGCAGTTCACCGCGCTCACCTGACTGCAATTCGTTCCCGTTATCGTCGACCACTCGTAAGTCGATCACGCATAACGCAGGGCCAGAACTCAAAGGCCGCTCAGAGTATTCAGCCCCGAAAATGATGGTGCCGATCGCGTTCGTCTCCGTCATTCCCCACCCAGTGTTTGGCAGAGCCTTTTCAAACGCGTCATCAATCTGCCCAACCTGTTCGGGGGGCCGAGCCGCCCCGCCGCCGCCGACGCTCAACAGCGATGAAAGGTCACGACCCTCTGACTGTGCAACTCGAACAAGATCACCGCTGACCGCAGGTGGGCCCGTAAATGTGACGATGCGTTCTCGTTCAATCAGCTCTGCTGCAACCGACGCGTCCCACTTATACATGGCGACGAGTTTGCGTTGACCTCGGAAACTCGCCAAGAAGACTGCGTGGAGACCCAGCACGTGAAACAACGGAATTCCAAGCAATGAAGCGGGCACCAATCCCGAACCTTCTTCGGGAGCGACGATATTTCCTGGCCGCTCGGTTAATGCCCCGTATTCAACTTCCCATGCCATGAGCGCAACGATGACGTTGTGGTGGTTCGACAACACCCCTTTGGGATGTCCGGTTGAACCTGAGGTATACAAAATGAGTGCCGAGTCAGTCGGCGCAATATCCACCTCAGGCATTGGCACAGAACCAATTTCTGCCATGCGAACGGCAAGCTCAACATCTGCGGCCGGTGAACCTGTGTGACGCACCGCAACGACCTGGAGACCTTCAATCGGCTCAGCCATAGATTCGACCAACGCCAAACGCTCGGCATCGGCAAAAAGAACCTTCGCTCCAGAATCGGTGAGCCCGTATGCCATCTCGTCGGCGTTCCACAGCGAGTTCATCGCAACCGCAATGGCGCCTACCGACGTGGCCGCGGTAAATGCAAGCATCCACTCGGGGTAGTTACGCATCGAGATCGCCACCCGATCGCCCTTGCGCACTCCGAGGTCATGAACGAGTAAGTGACCGATGGTTGCGGCGTCATTCCAGAACTCAGCAAATGTCCATCGCTGATTTTCAGCGACAACAAACTCGACATCACTTGCTGCATCTTCGTACACCTGACGGAGCGATGTCGGGGCGTTCACGAAGGTTTGCACTGGCCCACGGATGTCTTCCCGATCGACCAACTCATACGGCTCTCCAACCGCAGTTATTCGCGCAAACGCATCAAGACGTTGTTGTACCAACGAGTCAGACATATTGAGCCCCTCCCTCGCCCACAACGTAGTGCAGGCGACTGATTTCTGGAGCAATGGGATGCGATGACCCCGGTAAATGTCGCAGGTGTTGCGATCACTACCGTGATGGACGTACTTCTTGTCAACTACCTCATCTTTGGGAGATTACGATGGGTGCAGAACCAACACTGGCATGGACGCTGCAGCGGCCTGCCGCACAGTATGCGAACAAAGTCGCAACCATTGACCGGGGTACCGGTGAACGTCGCATCTGGTCAGAGGTGGCTGACCGCGTGAACGGTTTGTCATCGGGTTTGCTCGGTCTTGATCTTGAGATAGGTGACCGCGTCGGAGCGCTCATGCTCAACAGTGGCCGGCATTTCGAATTGTGGTTTGCCATTCCAGGAGCTGGCATGGTCATGAACGACCTCAACTATCGCCTTGCCGAAGAAGAACTCGCCTTTATCTGTGGTGATTCAGACGTCAAGGTGTTGTTTGTCGATGACAACTACCTCGACGTCGGCCGAGCACTCCTTCAACGTGTCGACTCACTGCACACGCTGGTTTGGACCGGCCCCGGCGATGCCGCCCCCGAAGGTTGCATCGCTTACGAGACGCTTGTTGCGTCGCCTCTCGTCGATCTTCCTCCACAACAACACGACGGCCTCGCCGCAATCTTTTACACCGGAGGTACAACAGGGCTTCCAAAGGGGGCGATGCTCACCCATCGCAACCTCACGGCAAATGCAATGCACGGGGTCGGAGTGATGGGGCTCACCCATCGCGATACGTACCTCCACGCAGGTCCCCAATTTCATCTCGCCGACGGTTCAATGACCTACGCAGTGTCATGGGTTGGCGGCGCGCATGTCTTCATTCCGGCATTCGAAGCGGCTGCCACCGTCTCAGCGCTTGCCGATGAACACTGCACGCTCACATTGCTCGTGCCGACGATGCTTGGCATGGTGCTCGCGAGTGGAGCCCTCGACGGCGCTGACCTTACGGCACTGCGGGCACTGATGTACGGCGCATCACCGATGCCTGGAGAAGTTCAACGACGTGTCGCTGAAGGCTTCGGCTGTGAGTTGTACCAGCTGTACGGAATGACTGAGGCGTCCCCAATCGCAACGTCGATGGATGGGGAAGATCACCGTCGAGGAATGGCAGGAGAAGAGCCATACGCCAGCCGCCTCAGGTCAGCCGGCGCCCCTGCGCCCGGGGTTCGCTGTGAGGTCCGCCGTGAAGATGGATCACTCGCCGACGTTGGCGAACCGGGCGAAATTTATATCCAAGGCCCGAACATCATGGCCGGGTACTGGAACAGGCCTGAAGAAACCGCTCACGCACTCGTCGATGGTTGGTATCGCTCTGGTGACGTCGCCTGGCAAGACGCCGACGGCTACCTCTACGTCGTCGATCGTGCGAAAGACATGATCATCTCAGGTGGAGAGAATATCTACACCTCCGAAGTTGAGAACGCCGTCTACCTTCACCAAGGCGTAGCCGAGGCTGCCGTCTTCGGTATCCCTCATGACAAGTTCGGTGAAACCGTGCACGCCGAGGTCGTGCCCAAACCTGGGGCAACCATCACTGAAGAAGAACTCATCGAGCACTGTCGTGCTCACATTGCGGGTTACAAGTTGCCTCGATCGGTGACCTTCAGAGCCGCAGATGACCCACTGCCAAAATCTGGTGCAGGAAAAATTTTGAAACGCGATCTTCGCGAACCGCACTGGGTCGGACGAGATCGTCATGTCGGCTAGCGACCTGTTGCTCTGACGGAACATACGGGCGTTAACGCCGGCTACGGTTCATCTATGGCAGATGTCGCTTCACTTGTGAACGGAGTCTCTGAACTCGTTCAGATACCGAGTGTGAACCCGTTGCAGTCGCATGATCCAACTCTTGCTGGTGAACGACGCCTTGCCGAACATCTCGCCAACCGTGCAGAAGATCTCGGTGCTGATGTCGAACTCGACAATGTGGTCGACGATCGGCCGAATCTCATTGCAAAATTTGAAGGCGAACGACCCGACACGATTGTGATTGACGTTCACCTCGACACTGTCGCGGTCGGCCATATGACCGACGACCCATTCGACGGGCGCGTCGAAAATGGCCGCGTCTACGGGCGAGGTTCGGTCGACACCAAGGCGACGTTCGCCGTCGTGCTCGATGTGTTGTCTCAACTCCGCAACGATGGTCGGCGACCAGGCCCCACCGTTCACCTTGTAGGAACTGTCTCAGAAGAAATGGGCGGATTGCTCGGGGCCCGCCACCTTGCGTCACGCCTTCAACATGATGGCCATCACATCGACCGCATGATCATTGCTGAGCCAACGATGTGCGCTCCAGTGCACGGCCACAAAGGTGGGGTGGGTCTCGAAATCTGCGTTCACGGACACGCAGCCCACTCATCGCGTCCTGAGCTTGGCGCCAACGCAATTGCCGCAGCCGCCCGCATCATCGCCGCGCTCGACGGTGAGCAATCGCGACTTGACACACTTGACGCCGCAACTGCTGTTGGTCGAGGCACCGTTTCTGTCACAGAGATCAGCGGTGGCGTCGCTCGCAACATCATTCCCGACCTCTGCACGCTCTATGCCGGTCGACGTATCGCCCCAGGAGAAGATCCCCTTGCGGTGTATGAAGCATTGAAAGCTCTTGTCATCTCCGCTGGCGAGCCGCTGCAGGTCGATGTCGAAATGGCAAACGGCACTGCGTTTCCTGCCTTCTATACCGACCCTGACGATGACTTCGTGCAACTCGTTGCCGGACTCTCAGAGCGGGCACCCGAGACCGTGACGTATGGCTCTAACTGCCTCGCGTACGACGAGATCACTGCGTCAAAAGTGCTCTTTGGTCCAGGTTCAATCGATCAAGCTCACCAAGCGGTTGAGTGGGTCGAGATTGACGAACTCGTTACTGCGTCGTCGGTATATCGCAAACTGCTGAGCGCCTAGGAACGCTCGCCTACCTTCGGCGATGGCGAGACTTGGCAGCAATCTTCACATTCAGAATCACTTTGCTACGTTCGTCAACGTGGTTTTGCGGCACATTTGGAGCGAGCGGTGAAGGCTGCGGTCATCGGGTCAGGAATGGCCGGTATTCTTGCCGCAATTGAACTGAAGAAGGCTGGCATCGACGTAGTCGTCTTCGAGAAAGCCTCCCGCCTTGGCGGGACATGGCGAGACAACTCGTACCCGGGGCTGTCGTGTGACGTTCCGGCCCACTCGTACACGTTTTCGTTTGCACGCAACCCTGAATGGTCACAGCACTATGCGCCCGGGCCGGAAATTCGTGAGTATTTCGAACGCGTTGCCGACGAGTTTGGTATCACCTCCTGCATTCGTTTCAACAGCGAAGTTGTCTCGCTCGTTTGGGAGGACACACGCTGGAAACTTGAAACGAACGATGGATTCGTTGGCGAATTTCCCTACGTATTCGCTGCGACCGGAGTGTTGCACCACCCGAATATTCCAGAGTTCGATGGCATCGAAGAGTTCGGTGGAGCCGTCTTCCACTCGGCCCGCTGGGACCATTCCGTTCCGCTCGACGGCAAGAAGATCGCGGTTATCGGCACCGGTTCAACTGCGGTACAGATCACCTCTGCACTCGTCGACAGTGTTAGCGAGTTCTCGCTCTTTCAACGGAGTGCCCAGTGGGTTTTGCCGGCACCAAACCCTGAGTTCTCCGATGAGGAGCGCGCCGAATTTCGAAGTGACCCTGAGGCGCATGAGGAGTACGTTCGCGAACTCGCCATCACGATGTTTCAGCGAACATCGTCTGCTGTCACCGAACTCAATTCGATTGAGCACCAAAAGATTGCTGCGCTGTGTCGACGAAATCTCAACACGGTGGTCGACGATGATCTAAGAGAGCGTTTGACTCCCGATTACGAACCGATGTGCAAGCGCCTCATCGTGTCGCCTGATTTTTACGAAAAGATCCAGCGACCTCATGTGCAATTGGTGACCTCTGGAATCGATCGGTTCACTCCGACCGGTATTCGAACGACTGATGGCACGGATTATGAATTTGATGTCATCGTCCTCTCCACTGGTTTCCGATCAGACCGATTTATTCGCCCCACTCGTGTCATCGGTGTCGATCACGTCGACCTTGACGACGTGTGGTCGCCAGCGCCGCTGGCCTACCTGTCGGTCATGGTTCCGGGCTTTCCTAACCTCTTCATGTTGAACGGCCCTAACGGCCCCATCGGCAATTTCTCGCTCATCGAAATCGCTGAGCGGCAGATGTCGTATTGCATGCAACTCATCTCTGAACTCGGTCGATCGGGTGCAGAGGCTGTCGCACCAACCTCTGCAGCGACGGAAGCCTTTGAAGATGAACGGCGTGCCGCTGCGCAGAACACCATTTGGATGTCAGGCTGCAACAGTTGGTATCTCGACGCAACAGGCGTGCCTGCATCGTGGACGTTCAGTTACGACCGATTTGTTGACGAAATGAATGCACCCGACTTGTCAGCATTCCTTCTCTCCTAGCTGGACCCTTCCTTGCCTGCGTAGCCTCATCAGCGCACAGTCGATGAAATATCGGTCTTGCTCGGCAACACCTTCGCTACGGGACGACCTCGGTAAGGGTCGTCCGTACGCCACCCGATCGATACGCGTTCACGATCTACGATGACGTCATGGACATCGGCGCACTTATTTTCCCAACCGACAAGACCATCCGACCCGATCGTCTTGGAACTGCTCTTGAAGAGCGCGGGTACGACTCGCTATGGGTTGCGGAACATACCCACATTCCATTGACGCGCAAGACGCCATATCCAGCCGGAGGCGAACTGCCTGATTTTTATAAGCGAACGATGGACCCGTTCGTTGCGCTTTCGGTAGCTGCAACAGTGACATCCACGCTCAAACTTGGCACCGGAATCTGTCTGGTAAATCAGCACCACGCAATCAACCTTGCGAAGCAGTGCGCGTCAGTTGATCTTGTCTCAGACGGCCGGTTTCTCTTCGGAGTTGGCGTTGGTTGGAATGAAGACGAGATGGAGCATCACGGCGTCGACCCTTCCAAGCGGCGCTCGACTGCCCGCGAGCGAATCCTCGCAGTCAAAGAATTGTGGTCTCAAGAGGCGGCTGAATTCCATGGTGACTATGTCGACTTCTCGCCGAGCCTGAGTTATCCAAAGCCAGTGAGTGACCCGCCCGTCATCATGGGCGGTTCAGGTGGGCCGGTGACGTTCAAACACGTTGTCGAGTACTGCGATGGGTGGATGCCGATTCACGGCCGAGCTGACCCACTGGAAAAGATTGATCTGCTCNACCAGATGGCCGAAGANGCGGGNCGAGACCCGGCNTCGATCGAGTTNACGATTTATGGGTGCCCGATGGATGCAGACATCATTGAGCGCTANCGNGCNGCNGGGNCTCATCGNGTNGTCTTCTGGNTGCCTGCCACTGANGAATCTNAGGTGTTGGAAGCCGTTGAACGCGGCGCCGCCTTCATCGACTGATNACAACNGNGGAAACAACGGGTCNTTCATCTCTNCGCCTGCAGGTANCCGGGATGCGAGCCCAGGAAATTCAGGTGATGTNGCCCANTGNCGTGGAGCGTGCACCATGTCATCNCCGAGAAAGCGCAGCGATAACACCCTGCGCCGGTGTGGGCCCGGNTTNCCTGCGGCNGTGTGAAGAGTCTGCATGTGAAAGCAGACGACATCGCCAGGGTCGAGTTCCCAACCGATCAGTCGAGGGTCGTCGCCTTCGATGGCGGGTAGTTCGCTCAAGCTTCCCTCAGGAAACCACTTAGCCTGCTCATCAAGAAATGTCCGAGGCATGTACCACGGGCCATGGTGTGATCCGGCGAGAAACTCGAGAGACACCCCCCGCGGTACAGGGTCGATCGGAATCCACATGCTGACGTTCTGCCGACCTTCGACGTTGTAATAGGGGATGTCATGGTGCCACGGAGTTCGTTGCGACGTTCCCGGTTCTTTCACCAGCATGTGGTCGTGGAAGAACCGAACCTGCTGCGAACCCATCAACTCTGCTGCGAGTCGAGAGAGCACAGGTAGGCGAACAACCTGTTCGACTTCGGGCACGCGTTGCCAGGAACAGAAATCTTCGATGAATGACCCGTCCTCGTCAGTGCTTGCGCGCTTTGCGCGAGGAGAAAGATCGTTGAGGTTCGCCTCAATCGCAGCAGTGACCATGCCAACTTCTTCAGAGCTGAGAACTTGGCGAGCGACTACCGCTCCATGTTGTTCGTACTCGGCGCGAAGCGTCATCTGCAGAGTCTTCCACGATCGCCGATGAACATCGGCGTCGTTTTGTGTCAAAGCCCTTGACCGACCGCTGGAGGAACGGAGGTTTACCGACCTCGCTCATCCGCAATTCGACGCTTCGTTGCAGTCCACGAACAGATTGGGCATTCGGTGAGGTCGTGATGGCGCGCTGGACAATAGTCGCGACCAAAGAAAATGATCTGCAGATGGCGCCGATTCCACGTCTCTTTCGGGAACACCGCCTTCAGGTCTTTCTCGGTTCGCTCAACAGTTGAATCATTCGACAACCCCCATCGCGCGGCCAATCGATGGATGTGAGTGTCGACCGGAAACGCTGGATGACCGAATGCCTGCGACATCACCACACTGGCGGTTTTGTGGCCGACGCCGGCGAGCGATTCGAGAAACTCCCAATCATCGGTGACCTCCCCACCTGCTTCGAGAATCTGCTCGGCCATCCGACGAAGATTTTTTGCCTTAGTTGGGGCAAGACCGATTTCACGTATGAGGCCCAGAATCTCATCGGGTTCAAGAAGCGCCATTTTCTGGGGAGTATTTGCACGGGCAAATAACGCGGGCGTCACCTCATTCACCTTTTTGTCGGTGGTCTGCGCAGAAAGGGCAACTGCAACGAGCAACTCGTACGGGCTCGAATGGTCGAGTGGAATCGGCGGAGCAGGGTACAGATCATCGAGGATTTCCCCAATGAGGTCAGCTTTCTCTTGACGACGCATCGCAATGAACGCTAGCCACGAACACTGAGAACGATGCTCGCTAGCATCGTCCTATGGCAATGAGTGGCAGATGCCTCTGCGGTCAAGTCACATACTCCATCACCGGTGATCTCTTGCGAACGGCTGTGTGCCACTGCGACCACTGTCAACGGCAAGGCGGTGGAGCATTCTCGGTCAACCTAGTGACCGCGGGCGAAAACTTTTCACACACCGGAACAATGAAGATGTACGGCGACCCCGGCGATGATCCGTCAGGGACGGTGCACGTTGAACGACATTTCTGCGGGAATTGTGGCTCGCCAATCATTTCAATCCCCACCGGACGACGTGAAATTGTCATCGTCAAGTCAGGAACTCTCAACGATAAGTCGAGCGTCTCGCCCGATGTCGAGGTGTGGTGTGAGAGCAAGCAATCATGGGTGGTCATGCCCGAACTCGAAGTTTCAAAAGAGCGCGAATAGCAGCAGGTCGGGCCCAACATCGCGCAGCATCATGAACGTCATCAGTCTTGTACCTTCGGTCACTGAAACGCTGAGTGCGTGGGATGTCACGCCAATTGCGTGCACGAAATATTGTGAGCGACCCGATCTCCATCATGTTGGTGGAACAAAGAACCCTGAGATTGAGGCAATTGTTGCGCTCGCGCCCGACCTCGTTGTCGTCGACGTACAAGAGAACCGGTTCGAGGATTACGCAGCCTTGACTGATGCTGGCCTCAATGTGTTGGCGCTTGACGTCGTCTCGCTCAAAACAATGACCGTCGATCTTCAGCGGCTCGCCGAGGCAGTTGGTCATGAACATCCTGTTGATGAAGTACCCCAGGTTGCGCCGCTCAACCAACGAGCATTCGTCCCGATTTGGCGGCGGCCGTGGATGTCAATCGGTAAAGACACATTCGGATCTCACCTTCTCGAAGCGATGGGCCTCACAAATATTTGCTCTGAAATAGATTCGAACTACCCCGAGATCGACCTTGCGACGGTTACNGAGATGCAGCCAGACCTCATCATCGTTCCGTCCGAGCCGTACGAGTTCGATGATGCTCACCTCGAGGAGTTCGCTAACATCGCCCCAGCGGTTCGCGTTGATGGCCGAGACCTGTTTTGGTGGGGGGTGCGCACTTCGGAGGCGATGCTACGGCTACACGAACAACTCGCTCTCATAAGTCCGCTATCGGCCAAGATGGCCGACTGACTTCCGAACTCCTCACCGGAAAACCGTCCTCGTCACTGGTTCATCGCGTGGAATCGGAAGAGCAATTGCCATCGCCTTCGTTGAAGCCGCCACGAACGCCTACAACACAGGTCAACCGTGAGCGTCAACGGTGGTATGTACCTCACGTCATAGGCGACGAGAACAACGTGGGGTCTCGGGAATAGCACTGCGTCAAACGGGTTGAGATCTGTGTGACCGCTATTTCTGCCACCCCAGAACGACTGCAGAACTTACGGGCGTGGAACCTTGCGCTTACCGCTCTTCATCTTGTCCAATCCATTGTCATTGTCCTCATTGCGGGCAACTTCGCAATCGACGTCACCTCCACGTTTCCTGAAGGNCCTCCNGGTACCCGAATTCCGCTTGCGGANCCTCTCTTCGGGGTGCGCATCGGTGTCGTCATTGGTCTGTTCTTNCTGCTAGCCGCTATTGATCACTTCGTCACGGCCACCGTTGNGCGGTCGNCCTATGAATCAGATTTGCNATCAGGCATCAATCGTTTTCGATGGGTCGAGTACTCGATTAGTGCAACCCTCATGGTGCTGCTCATTTGCGCTTACTCAGGAATAACGAGCATCTCCGCTCTCCTCGGCATCACCGGCGCAAATGTTGCGATGATCCTCTTCGGATGGATTCAAGAACGCAGCAATCCTCCCGGTCGANCATCAACGTCAATGANGGCGTTCTGGTTCGGCACCGTTGCCGGCTTAGCTCCTTGGGCTGCGATCGTGGTCAATGTCGTCGGTTCCGAAACCATCCCGGGATTTGTCTACGGAATCGTCATTACCGAAGCCATCCTGTTCTTCAGTTTCGGACTCAACCAATGGCTGCAATATCGCGGCGTCGGACGCTGGAATGACTACCTCTATGGCGAGAAGGTGTATCTCGTGCTCAGCCTTGTTGCGAAGTCGGTGCTCGCCTGGTTTATCTATTTCGGGTCGCTCGCCAACTGAGTCCGGCAATACGTGCTGTTTGGCCAAGCTGTTACTGCAGCGACGGCGGGAGGTGTCCGGTGCCTCGCTCCCTGAGTTCATCAGCGTCGCAGATTCGACATCGTGTCTCGACATGCATTGCAGTAATCGACATCTGTGTGCCTCGTGAACGCTCGATGAGTGGAACCGGATGCGCCACAACGTCGGTTGAGCCACAACGCTCACAATGTGGTGCGGCCGGGCGGTCCCATCTAAGAGAGCATCCACTGCACGTAATGGTTATGACGGCGTCGTTGCGCGCTCCAGAGAGATGCTCGTCGGTGTCGCAGTTTGGACAACTGATGTCGAGTGACATATCGAAAGGTTAGGCCTGGGTGTCTCGCACTCGGTGACGATCGCTGGGTAACGGTGTCGCTATCGCTATCACCCCTGAGATCACCGGTAACACCACGACGAGACGAGTTGCGCTCGTGTACGAACCAGCCCAGTCGGCAAGAAGAGAAAAGACGAATGGCGCGACTGCCGTTGAGATCACCATCACCGATGTCATCCGTCCGCGCCATGTGCCGAGGGTTTCTCTGCCAATCCATCGGGCCAGCAACGCTCCTTCGCTCGCTGCCATCGTGGCAGCCGCAGATCCCAACGCGATGCCGAACCCGACCGCCCCAAGCGCCGAGCTCACGAAGGAAAGCGAGAGCACTGCGACCATCAACGTCAACATGCTGAAGGGAACAACGATGCGACTCGGTACACGATCAACAAGCCTGCCGACGACAAGGGCAACCAGAGCCGATGCAAGGCTCTGCGGAAGAAAGTTGGTCGCTGCCGCTGCTGCCGAGAGACCGCGTTCTCCGAGCACAGCAATCTGGTGGAACGCAAGAGCTGTCGAGACAAACCCAGTCGTCGCATATCCGAACGTGACGACAAGAAACCCGTTGCGACGCAGATGGCGGGGTTCATCTGTTGCTGCCGACCCATCGACGATCTCTTGCTCGTCAGCATGAGGATGTTCAAGTCGCAACCGACGGATCACCCAGACCATCACGAGACCCATCAGAACAACGACAACACCTTCGAGTATCCACGTTGCCTGCCAACCGATTCGTGGTATGACTCGCGCTGCGATGAACGGAGTGAGCGCGATCGTCGAGCCTCCCAACGCGGTAAGGAGCCCGAGAGCAGCCCCCCGACGGTGGGCAACGTTTTTTGCGACGAACACCGACGCAGCAAGCGGCATACCTGTCTGACCAAACGATCGCAATCCGTAAATCGCAATTGTCAACATAACCAAATGTGTCGACACCGCAGCCAACACCGTCGCAAGGCACAGCCCGAGCGCGACACCCGGAACTACTCTCACGACGCCTCGCCGGTCGATAACACCCCCAAGCCACGTTCCTGTGGTTGACGCAGCCAGCGTTCCGAGCAAATACGCGAATGTGAGTTGCCCTCGGCTGACATCGAGATTCTCGGTGAGCGGGTCGACAAAAACAGAAAAACCGGCCGTCTGACCTGGACCTGACAACGCGATCAACACGGCACCAGTGCCAATAATCGATCGTCGTTGTTGCTGGGGTGTCGCCACANCTCTCCTTCGTGAGCCCGACAGAACCTACTCAGCCTCCAAACACAACATGGTGACCCACCGANGTGTTAAGCATTTCGCCAACCTCCTGCCCTTTCGTAAGCGCTTCTTTCAAATTGTTAATGTCTGCTTGTGCANCACTTCACAATTGCNTTNAGCNNCCGCTTCATGCAGNAGCGAGNGGCCANTTNATGACAATGGCTTCNGATGCACCGGCACCGAACATGGTGTCTCGCCTCGCACCACGATTAGTTGCTCTCGCAGTTCCAATCACCGCCGTCGTTGCCGCCCTCGCACTTGGCGCCATCATGCTGATCGCCCTCGGAGCATCTCCACTGAGCGGCTACGCCGCCCTTCTCGATGGCGCGTTCGGTGGGTGGAACGCTCTCGCCGACACCGCCTTGAAGGGAATGCCGCTACTCCTTGTNGGCGTCGGCATCTGCATCGCATTTCGAACCGGTGTCGTCAACCTCGGTGGTGANGGTCAGATCATTGCNGGAGCGCTCGTTGCCACCATCGTTTCNCTCAGCNTCCCAGGAACACCGCGNGTCATCTTGGTGCCCATCCTCATCCTTGCCGGCGCAATGGGNGGAGCACTNTGGGGGGCGATACCAGGATCACTNAAGGCCTACTACGGGGTGAGTGAAATCCTCAGCACNATCATGATGAACATCATCGCTGCTCAGTTCCTCAGTTTTTTGTTGCTTGACTGGCTTGCCGAGCCTCAAGAGATCCGTATTCAGCAAACAAAACGTCTCTCACCCAATGGTGACTTGCCCGTACTACCCGGTGGTACTCGTCTCCATCTTGGGGTCGTCATTGCCATCATCGTCGCAGTCATCGGGTTCATCATCCTGTTCAAAAGTTCGTTGGGTGTTCGACTGCGGGCCGTAGGGCATAATCAACACGCGTCCAAGTACGCAGGTATGCCGGTGCAACGCAGCGTCGTCGAGGCACTTGCGATTAGCGGCGCATGTGCCGGCATCGCTGGAGCAGTGCTCGTCTTTGGTTCCGAATCACATCGGCTTATCGGAGAGGGTGGGGCGATCGGGTTTACTCAAAATGCNGGATTCAACGGAATCGTCACTGCTCTGTTCGGCGGNCTTCATCCACTNGCAACCATCCCAGCNGCNTTTCTGTTCGGAGGCTTGCTCACTGGAGGCATCAAACTGCAGCGGGAACTCCAAGTACCTGCTGCGCTCATTGTTGCTCTCAACGGAGTAATCGTCATCTTCGTAGTTGGCAGTCTCAAGTTGCGGACACGCCTCGGCGCATGGGCGGCGCGTGTCGGGGGTGCCGCGCAATGAGTGATTTCTTCACATGGTCGGTCATTGCGGCAACCCTTGCATCTGGGATTCGACTCGCAACACCCTTCCTTCTCGCCTCTCTCGGCGAAATGATTGGCCAACGGAGTGGGGTGCTCAACCTCGGCGTTGAAGGTGTCATGCTCATNGGAGCATTTGTTGCGTANTACACGATGNTGAAGACCGGCAGCGCCCTCACCGCCNTTTNTGCNGCGNTGCTCGCCGGCCTNGCCATGGGATTCCTNTACGCGCTNATCACCCTCGTCATGCAAGCAGAGCAGGGCATTAGCGGCATCGGNGTATTCCTTTTTGGCCTCGGNTTCACCGACCTGCTCTTTCAGAAGCAAGTCGGAACCCCNATTCCAGTNAANGGGCTCAATGAAGTTTCAATCCCGCTNCTNAGCGACATTCCNGTCATAGGAGAAGTGCTTTTTCAACACAGCCTTCTCGTCTACATCGCCTTCATCCTCGTACCTATCGCTTGGTTCATCATTGAAAAGACTACCTTCGGGCTCAACATCCGAGCCGTTGGCGAAACTCCGGAAGCAGCCGACACGCTTGGTGTAAGCGTCCAACGAACACGACTTTTCACGATTCTTATCGGAAACACACTTGCTGCCGCAGCTGGTGCAGCCCTCGCACTTGAACTCGGTATCTTCCAACAAAACCTCACTTCTGGTCGAGGGTTCATCGCCATCGCCCTCGTGTACTTCGGCGCCTGGCGCCCCCTCGGCGTGATGTCAGGTGCCCTGTTGTTCGGCCTCGTTTCTGCGACCGTCAATCAGTGGAAAACGATTGGCATTATCGAAGGCGCTGCATCGAGCCTCGCATCAATGGCCCCAGCAGTACTCACGATCATCGTGCTCGTCATGGTGAGCCGAAGGATCGCCGCCCCGTCAGCCCTTACCCGACCGTTCACGCGTTCGGAGTGACACCAATTAACAGAATCTCATTAATCAAGAAACAAAATCTGATCAATACTCGAGTAGCACATTCTCATCAATAAATACATCGCTGTTTGTTCATCGCAGGCAACGACACAGATAAAGGAGACCAAAATGACATCAACTACCGGAAGGAGAACCCGTCGAGCGCTCGTTGCGCTTCTCGGAATCTCGTCGCTCGTCCTTGCCGCTTGTGGCGGTAGCGACGATTCATCGACGGAAGAACCAGCCTCCGAACCAGCCGCTGCCGAGGAGCCAGCTGAAGCATCGGCTGACCCAGTTCGCATCGCTCTCGTTGCGCCATCGGCGATTAACGACCTCGCATTTACACAAAGCATGTACGACAGTGTTCAACGAGTCGCCGACAACCGTGACGTCACCCTCGACGTATCAGACGGACTGTTCATCGTCGAAGACGCCGGCGCTGCTCTCCGCGGATACGCAGAGGATGGATACGACCTCGTCATCGCGCATGGCACACAGTTCGGCGGACCACTCGAAGAAATCGCACCCGATTTCCCTGAGGTGAGCTTCATGTGGGGAACATCAACTGACTTCAAGGGTCTCGACAACATCTACGCATACAGCGTTCGCTCTGACCACGGTGGCTATGTCAATGGCACCATCGCTGCTCAGATCACCGAATCCGGCACCGTCGGTGTTGTCGGACCAGTTGAGGCGGGTGACGCAAAACTGTACGTCGATGGATTCGTTGCTGGCGCAGCAGCCCAAAACCCAGATGTCGTTGTGAACGTCAACTACATCGAGTCATTTAGTGACGTCGCTCTCGCCGCAGAGGCTGCGACGAGCCACATTGCATCAGGCGCAGACGTGCTCACCGGGACTGCCCAAATGGTGGTCGGCGCAACTGGCGTCGCGCAGGCGGAGGGCGTTCCATGGTTTGGCACCCAGTCGAATCAAACCGCGCTCGGCGAGGAGATCGTTGTTGCGTCACAGGTCTACCACTGGGAAGTGATCATCGAGCCAATCCTCGACCAAATCGCCAACGGAACCCTGGGCGGTGAGGTCTTTGAGCTGACCCTTGCTAATGGTGGGCTCGTCATCGAATTCAACGACGCTTTCGGCCTTGACTCAGCAATTCAGTCTGCGGCAGAGGAAACCGTTGCTGGTCTCACCTCAGGTGAAGTNAGCACGGGCCTCTGATCCTTNGACCTAAGTAAANGATGATGCACTCTGATCCGACAGTCCCNATGCTNGAAATGCGCGGGATCACAAAACGNTTNCCGGGGGTTCTNGCGAATGATCGCGTCGACCTGTCGGTTCTGTCGGGTCAGGTGCACACCATTCTCGGAGAAAATGGAGCAGGCAAAAGCACGCTCATGAAAATCCTCTATGGGCTNTACCGGCCCGACGAGGGTGAAGTTCTTCTCAATGGTGAACCGGTCACAATCACGTCTCCATCAGATGCAATTGATCGTCAGATCGGAATGATTCACCAGCACTTCATGTTGGTCCCGACGCTCACGGTGGCTGAAAACGTTGCTCTCGGTCTTAGAGGTCGAAAAGGCCTCGCGGACATGAACCCAATTCGTCAACGGTTGACCGAAGTCTCTGAACAGTACGGACTGCAGGTCGACCCTGACGCGTATATCTGGCAACTCGCCGTCGGTGAACGACANCGAGCCGAAATTCTGAAAGCGCTGTATCGCGATGCACGACTGCTCGTNCTCGACGAGCCCACCGCAGTACTGACGCCTCCAGAAGTTGACGAGTTGTTCGTGACGCTGCGAAAACTCACTGATGACGGTCGAGGCCTCATCTTCATCTCACACAAACTGCATGAGGTCATGGAGTTAAGCGATGAAATCACGGTGTTACGAGATGGGGCGGTCAGCGGAACGACACAACCAAGTGCTACAAGTCGAGAGCAACTCGCTGAGATGATGGTTGGCCGGCCAGTAAACCTCACCCGCACACTCGNCGAACAATCGGTCGGTGCCCCAAAATTGCAGGTAAACAATCTGACTGTCACTGGCGACCGCGGTACGACGGCGGTCAACAACGTTTCGATCGATGTTCATGCAGGCGAGATCGTTGGCATCGCCGGGGTTTCCGGCAACGGCCAGCGGGAGCTCGCTGAGGCAATCTTCGGTCTGCGGGAAATCGCAGCAGGCTCGATCACACTAAACGGCACAACAATTACGTCACCAACGCCACAGCAGGTTCGTCAATTGGGCCTTGCGTACGTTCCAGAAGAACGCATGCGTGATGGCGCAATCGGAGAGTTCACAGTTGCGGAAAACCTCATGCTCGTTGATTACGTAGCACCTCCCTTCACACAACGAGGGCTACTGAACGCAACGGCGATTGAACAGCGTTCTGGTGAGCTCATCGATGGTTACGGCGTAAAGACCCCCACGATGCACACTCCGACTCGGCACCTCTCCGGTGGCAATATTCAAAAAGTGGTGATTGCTCGAGAGTTCAGTTCGTCATCTGATGCGCTTGTCGTCGCACAACCAACTCGTGGGGTCGATATCGGTGCAGCCGAATACATTCATGAGCGGCTTCTCGAGCAGCGTTCAAGTGGCTCAGCAATTCTGCTGATCTCTGAAGATCTCGACGAAATCATGCAACTTTCCGATCGGATCATCGTCGTCCTTGAGGGCGAGATTATGGGTGAGGTNTCTCGAGCCGATGCGACCGTGAAGGGCATCGGCCTGCTGATGACCGGCGTCACTGAATAGTGGTTCAGCAGGGTTGGTCCAGCGCGCAAAGCCATCGCATCGGTATTGATTTCGCGTTCACNACATGTTCAACTGAAACCGCGTAAAGATTCGGATACATCGTCCTTCGACCCGCTCACAAGCGTTTATAGAACGACTCAACGCCTCCGGTCTCGACCTACTCAGTGTGGGCGCTTAATTGGAGAACTTCTGCAATGCCCCGTTCTCATCTGCCAAGCGGGCCAATAGCGGCGACAAATCCCAGTGAGATCCGCCAAGCGCGGCGGAGTAATGACGGATTCGCTCAACAATCTCGGCGAGACCGACCGAGTCAGCCCAGTGCATCGGGCCACCCCGGTATAGAGGCCATCCGTAACCGTTCACCCAAACAACGTCGATATCGCTGCCGCGAATGGCGATCTTCTCTTCGAGAATCTTCGCTCCCTCATTCACCATCGGGTACAGACAGCGTTCGAGCACCTCTTGGTCGGTCACCTCACGCTGCTCCACACCTTGGGTGATCGCAAAGTCTTTGATGAGTTGCTCAACTTCTGGGTCGGGGGTTGACGCCCGAGTATCCGGGTCGTAGGTGTAGTAGCCACGACCGTTCTTCTGCCCGCGCCGACCGTTCTCACACAGCACTTCTCGCACCGTTGAGCTCGACGACGTTGCCTCGTTCCAGCCAATGTCGAGGCCGGCGAGATCCATCATGGCGAATGGTCCCATTGGGAAACCAAAGTCGTACAACACTCGGTCGATTTGGGCTGGCGTTGCTCCTTCAAGAATCATCCGGTCGGCCTCAGCGCCACGCATGAACAGCATCCGGTTGCCGACAAACCCGTGACAGACACCGACGAGCACCGCGATCTTGTTCACCCGCTTCGAGATTGCCATTGCGGTCGCAACCGTCGTGTCAGACGACTGTGCCCCGCGCACAACCTCAAGAAGTTTCATCACATTCGCCGGTGAGAAGAAATGCATGCCGATCACGCTCTCTGGGCGTGACGTGACCGACGCAATTTCATTGACGTCGAGCGCGGAGGTGTTTGACGCCATGATCGCCCCCGGCTTACAGATCTGATCAAGCTCAGCAAAGATCGTCTTCTTCAGCGCCATGTCTTCGAAGACTGCTTCGATAACAAGATCGCAATCAGCAAAATCTTGTTTGTCGGTCGACCCCGTGATGAGCGCCATCCGTTCCTCAACCGCCGATGCTGGGATTGAACCATTTGATGCCGAACGCTCATAGTTCTTTCGNACCACCGCNAGNCCGCGATCGAGGCTTTCTTGATCACGCTCGACGATGGTGACAGGAATCCCAACGTTCGCGAAGTTCATCGCGATGCCACCGCCCATCGTGCCGGCACCGAGCACACCACAATGCTTGACCTCAACAATTGGGGTATCCGATGGAACATCTGGAACCTTGTTAGCGGCGCGCTCAGCAAAGAATGCGTAACGCTGCGCTGCTGACTGGGGTCCCGTCATGAGCTCATTGAACAATCGACGCTCGACGGCAAGACCTTCGTCAAACGACAGATTGGCCGCCGCCTCAACGCACTGAATGTTGTATTCGGGCGCAAGGAAACCGCGGGTCTTGCGGGCAATTGATGCCCTGAAGTTCGCAAAGAGTTCAGTGTTACCGCGAGCTTCAAGCACTTTTTCATCACGGTCTTGCACTCGTGCAAGCGGCATATTTTCTGCAATTGCTCGACGCGCAAATGCAATCGCTGCTTCTCGGAGGTCGCCTTCGGTGACCTCGTCAACGAGCCCTGCCTCACGAGCCTCGGCNGTGCCNATATGTCGACCNGACGTCATCATCTCAAGAGCCTTCGGAACTCCGGCGAGGCGAGGCAATCGCTGTGTGCCTCCTGCTCCTGGCAGCAGCCCAAGATTGACCTCAGGCAAACCGAACTTCGCTCCCGAGACGGCCACCCGGTAGTGCGCGCACAACGCAACTTCGAGGCCTCCGCCTAGGGCAGTGCCGTGGATCGCGGCGATCACTGGGATTGGGGCGTTCTCCATCGCATCTTGAACCTCTTGGAGGCTAGGGCCCNGTGGAGCCCCACCGAACTCGCTGATGTCGGCACCAGCAATGAAGGTGCGCCCCTCGCAGACGAGAACGATGCCGGCTGCTCCATTGCTCACTGCGGTGGTCATGCCGTCGAGCAACCCTTGGCGGACATGCCAACTCAGCGCGTTTACCGGTGGATTGTCAACAATGACAAGGGCGATTTCGCCGTCAGTCTCAAGACGGACAGTTTCAGTTAGTTGCGTCATGCCTTAAGTCAAACAGTTTGGGGCTGGCATCACGGCATCGGGTTTCACCTGGGAACCGGTGAGAAAGCGGCACGCCATCGACCTTTCTCAACTAACAACTGGTGGGCGAGGGGGGACTTGAACCCCCACGTCCTTACGGACACTGGCACCTGAAGCCAGCGCGTCTGCCATTCCGCCACTCGCCCGAGTGAGCACTGTGAATCTATCGCCTTGATCACAACCGACCCACCGAGGCGGTTGCGTCGATAACTTGGAGTCTGTGAGTGTCCTTCGAGTTCAACGCTGGTCAGAAATGGATGTCGCTGCCCNACAACAGATTCTCCANCGCGGCCTCGANGACATTTTTGAGCCGTCGCTNCGGGCATCGATCGGAGAACTCATCGATGNCGTTCGTGAACGAGGCGATGAGGCGGTATGCGATGCTCTCGATCGCTTCGATGGCATCACCGTGTCTCCTGATGCTCTGCGTCTCAGCGATGACGAGTACGAATCCGCAACGGTTTCACAAGAGGTTGCCTCCGCTATTGACGATGCGATTACGCACCTGCGCATCTTCAATGAGCGTCAACTCGAACACTCGTCGTCATGGTCATTCGAAAGCGAACCCGGCCTCACCATCGGTGAGAAGATCACACCGATTACCTCTGCCGGGCTCTTCACGCCGTCAGGTAAAGCGTCGTATCCGAGCGTGACGTATCAACTCGCCGTTCCTGCGATTGTTGCTGGCGTTCCTGAAATCGCTGTTGTTGTCCCTCCGGTGCCAGGCGGTCAGGGTGAGGTCGATCCCGCTGTCGTTCACGTCTGTCGGACACTTGGCATTCGCAATATCTTTCGGGTCAATGGCCCCGCCGGCATCGCCGCGCTCGGCTTCGGCACCGAGTCAATACCTCGGGTCCGAAAGATCGTTGGGCCAGGGTCACCCGCTGTCACGATTGCGCAGGTCGAGATGCAGCGACACGGCGTCTCGACGATGATGTTGCTTGGCCCAACCGAGTCGCTTGTCATTGCCGACGACTCTGCTGATGTCATGCGACTTGCCGCTGACCTTCTCATCGAGGCCGAACACGGAACTGACACCTCAGTCGTTCTGGTCACGCCATCGTCAACGCTTGCCGAGAGCGTCGATGCAGAACTGCATCGTCAGCTCGCTGATCTTCCCGAGGTTCGAGCAACGGCTGCTCGAGCTGCGCTCGGCCCGAACGGTGGATGTGTCATTGTCGACAACATCGACGACGCGTGCACCCTTGCGAATGCCTACGCGCCAGAGCACCTTCAGATCGCAGTTCGCGAAACCGATGTCGAGCACTGTGTCGACCAAATTGATCACGCTGGTGAAATGCTCATTGGCCAACACACACCGTTCTCTGCAGCGAATTTCGTGATCGGCTGCCCAGCGTCACTGCCCACCTCTGGATTCGCTCATGTCTCCTCGGGCATCACCGCTCAGGCGTTTCTGAAACGAACCGCAGTTGCGCGAGCTGATGAACATGCTCTCGAACGGATGGCTCCGTCGATCATCGCTCTTGCTGATCACGAGGGGTTTCCTGCTCATGCGGCTGCGATTCGTCGTCGCCAACACTGAACATGACACGCCGTCCGCCCTATGAGCCTTGGCGTGAGACCACCGGTGAGTTTCGGTGGCGTCTCGGTGTTCGACCGCTCGACCTCGAGCGATGGATCGAAATTGGCGACGATGCTGCTCACGAACTTGCGCAAAAAGCGGAGATTATGTCGTCGCATCCGTCGACGGCGTTCTGCGCGCTCGACAACACTGAAGACGAAGCTCAAGAAGTGCTTGAGGTACTCGTCGCACATCTCGAAGAAGTGCACCCTTCGCACGCGGCGACTGTCAAGGTCGACGCAGATCTGCATCCTCTTGATGCAGCAGGTCGACTCATTCAAGAAGATCTCGTGCTCATGGTGGAACGTGCCGAGAGATTGGTCTTTGGTGCCGGCAGTGTTTGCTTTCCGAATCGCTGGGATCTCCAATCGAAACTTGGTCTCAGCATGTCGGAAGTTCATGAACCGGTCGCGCTTCTCAATGAGCAGCTTGGCCCGGTGATCGATGACGTGCTTCGCCGACTCACACCTGATCGCCCGATGTGGCGCCTGGGGTGGGGTGTTATCGACACCGATGATCTCTATCAAGCAGTTGACGGCACTGCAGCTCCTCGACCTGTCGATGCACCTGCGAGCGCCCACCACTTAAGAATCGAACGAGAGACTCTGCGTCGATTTCCACGAACGAACTGCGTGCTGTTCACGATTCGAACCCATCAACTGCCTTTGCCTGATCTGGTTGATGTCGATCAGATGTCGGCAGTTGCTCTTGCTGATGCAATCGAGTCGATGCCGGTACCAATCGCTGACTACAAACAGCTCGATCGATCGGGCAACCACATTGCCGACTGGCTCCGATCGTCGGCCTGACACTGTCTAACCTTCGAACATGAGCGACCCCGAAGCCCTCGTTCGACGTCTGCTGAAATTCGACCGTGTCTTCAACATGTTCAACATGGAGATGGTTGAGTTGAATCATGAGCGGTGCGTGATTGAGATGACTGTGACCGAAGAGATGACGAACGGTGCCGGCGTCTGCCAGGGCGGTGTTGTCTTCATCCTTGCCGACACGGCAATGGCGATGTCAGCAAGTAGTCACGACGAGATGGCGCTTGCGACAAACGGGTCGATCGAGTGGGTGAAGTCGGCCTACCCGGGCGATCGTCTCACCGCAATTGGCATCACTCGGTGGAAAGGCAAGCGCCCGAGTCTCCATGATGCTGTCGTCACCAATCAAGATGGCGTTGAGATCGCCCACTTTTATGGTCGAATGCAGCGCGTCGGTGGAACGATCAGCGAATTTCTTCACGAACGCGAACAACGACCGTAATCGTCGAAACCTTCAACTACTTAGAGCCCTGCAAGCGAATAACTGGCAGAATGTAGGTCATGGCTGACTATCGCGCTCCCATTGCCGACATCGCACACACGCTGACCAACGTTGCGGGACTTGACCAGGTTCTTGACCAAGAACTGTTCTCTCATGTTGATTCCGACACCGTTATCGGCGTGCTCGAAGAGGTCGGACGATTCATGTCCGAGGTAGTTGCCCCAACCAATAAAGATGGCGACACCGTAAAGGCCCAGTGGCATGCTGACGCATCGGTGACCATCCCTGAGTCGTTTAAGCCGGCCTACGCGCAGTATGTCGCATCGGGATTTGGAGCGATGCCATTCGATGCCGAGTACGGCGGTGCCGGGTTTCCGTGGATGACTGCACTCGCGGTTCAAGAAATGCTGAACAGTGCCAACATGTCGATGGCGCTATGTCCTCTCCTCACGCAGGGCGCCATCGACGCTATTGAGGCTCACGGGTCGCAGGAACAGAAAGAGACGTATCTGCCAAAGATGCTCACCGGTGAGTGGGCAGGCACAATGAACCTGTCGGAGCCACAAGCGGGTAGCGATGTTGGCGCGGTGCGAACAAAGGCTGAACCAAATGCCGATGGTTCATGGAAGATCACCGGTACGAAGATCTGGATCACCTTCGGTGAACACGACATGACCGACCAGATCATTCACCTCGTGCTCGCACGCACACCCGGAGCGCCTCCCGGAACTAAAGGAATTTCAATGTTCCTTGTTCCGAAGTTCCTCTTGGATGCCGATGGTTCAATCGGTGAAAAGAATGACGTGAGTTGTGTATCGATCGAGCACAAACTCGGTATCCACGGTTCGCCGACGTGTGTGATGTCGTACGGCGAAAACGACGGAGCCATCGGGTGGCTCGTCGGGGAAGAAAACGAAGGCATGCGCAACATGTTCACGATGATGAACAACGCCCGCCTCTCTGTCGGTCTGCAAGGTCTTGCCATCACCGAACGCGCCTACCAAGATGCAGTGCAGTACGCGAACGAACGTCGCCAGGGTCGTGCAATTGGTGCTCCTGCTGGCGAGCAAAGCCTCATCGTTGAGCATCCAGATGTTCGCCGTCTGTTGATGACACAGCGTGCATGGATCGACGCAATGCGGGCACTGACATACACGAACGCGGCCTTTCTCGATATGGCGAAAGCCGCTACTGATACCGAGGCCGCTCGCTCATGGCGCGAAAAGGCTGACCTCTACATTCCGCTTTCGAAGTCGCTGTGCACTGATGTTGCCCAAGAGTGCACCTCTTCAGCCGTCCAGATTTTTGGTGGCATGGGATACGTCGAAGAAACCGGAGTTGCGCAGCACTATCGCGACGCTCGGATCCTCCCGATCTATGAGGGAACAAATGGCATCCAAGCAGCCGACCTTGTTGGCCGCAAGCTGGGAATGCGTTCAGGTGGAGTCGTGCATGACGAACTCAGTCGTTTCGAGTCAATGCTCGATGATGTTGCCAAGGTCGACGGCATGGCTACCGCCGCAGAAAATATGCGCGAAGCCATTTCCAGCAGTCGGGAGGCGACTGAGCATCTCGTCAGCGTTGCGAGCAATGATCCCACAAGCCTGCTGGCGTCATCGACGCCGTATCTTCGAATGCTTGGAACGACCGTATGTGCGGGTCTCCTCGCCGGGAGCGTTGTCGGACTCGACCCGTCAAATGAATTTGAGGCCGCGAAAATTGCCTCCGCTCGGTTTTTCTGTGAGCAATTGTTGCCGGCGGCGCAAGGCTGGGCAAGTGCAGTAAAGATGTCATCTGAGACGCTCTACGCGATTCCTGCGGATGCCTTTTGAGCCAGCATCGATAACGATTTTTGCGTTTTCTCAGTCTCTTAATTAAGAAATCTTTAGTCGAAATGACTCAACATCTGTAGGTTTCTGCAAAATGGATCGATAAGTTATCCACATGGCACTCGATCCAAAAAAATGGACGACAAAAACCCAGGAAGCGGTCGCAGAGGCCGGCGACCTTGCACGGTCACTCACCAACCCTCAACTCACCGCCGATCACCTCCTGTTTGCAATCGCTTCACAGGAGGGCACCGTTGCNGCCGCTCTTCTCTCAAAACTCGGCCAAGCCCCCGGCATGGTCGCCAACCGTGCCAACGAGGCGATCTCAAAGCTGCCACAAGCACAAGGAGGCGACGAGCCTCGCATGGATCGCGAACTGTCGAACGTCTTCGACAACGCGGACTCCTATCGAAAAGATCTACGAGACGACTACCTCTCAGTTGAGCACCTCCTTCTCGCCATGAACCAGCGAGTTGGTGTTGGGTCAGAAGAAATGTTGCAAGCGCTCAAAGATGTTCGCGGCAACCACCGCATCACCGATCAAGACCCTGAAGCAAAATTTGCTGCACTCGAAAAGTATGGGCATGATCTCACCGCCCAAGCTGCGGCAGGAAAGATCGATCCGGTGATCGGTCGCGACGACGAAATCCGTCGTGTCATTCAAGTGCTCAGCCGACGCACAAAGAACAACCCAGTGCTCATCGGTGAACCAGGCGTCGGAAAGACCGCCATTGCAGAAGGGCTCGCACGACGAATTTCCGACGGAGATGTGCCCGAAGGGCTGAAAGGAAAGCGCCTGATCTCACTCGATATCGCGTCGATGCTCGCCGGCGCAAAATACCGAGGTGAATTTGAAGAACGCCTCAAAGCCGTTCTCAAAGAGATCACTGATGCTGCTGGCGAAATTGTCACCTTCATCGACGAACTCCACACCATCGTTGGCGCCGGCGCTTCGGAAGGCGCAATGGACGCCGGCAACATGATTAAGCCAATGCTCGCCCGAGGCGAACTTCATCTCATCGGCGCCACCACCCTCGACGAGTACCGCAAATACGTCGAAAAAGATCCAGCTCTCGAGCGTCGGTTCCAGCAGGTATACGTCGGCGAGCCGACCGTCGAAGACACCATTGGCATCTTGAGAGGGCTCAGAGAGCGCTACGAGGTTCACCACGGCGTGCGCATTCAAGATTCTGCCCTTGTCTCCGCTGCCGTGCTCTCAAACCGTTACCTCACCAACCGATTCCTTCCCGACAAAGCCATCGACCTCGTCGACGAGGCAGCATCAAAACTGCGTATCGAAATCGATTCGATGCCGACCGAGATCGACATTGTTGAACGCCGCATCCTGCAACTCGAAATTGAACAAGTCGCTCTTGAAAAAGAACACGACGACATCAGTCGAGAGCGCCTTGACCATCTGCACGATGAACTTGCATCACTCAATGCAGAACGTTCAACCATGAAACAACGGTGGGAAGCTGAGAAGCAGGCCATCGAGGCGATCCGCAACCTCAAAGAAGAACTTGAGCAACTGCGGAGCCAGGCCGAACGAGAAACGGATCTCAACCTTGCGGCCGAAATTCGCTACGGCAGAATTCCCGAACTTGAACGTCGCATCGACGAAGCAACAGCACACCTCGACGAACTTCAAGTGGCAGCCCGAATGCTGAAAGAAGAAGTCGACGCAGAAGACATCGCTGAAGTCGTCGCCAAGTGGACCGGCGTCCCGATGGCAAAACTGATGGAAAGCGAGATGGCGAAACTCGTTCATCTNGAAGAGTCGTTACATCAACGAGTGATNGGCCANCACGACGCNGTCACCGCTGTCGCCAACGCAGTTCGACGCAGTCGAGCCGGTATCAGCGACCCGAACCGACCGATCGGTTCATTCATGTTTCTCGGGCCCACCGGAGTCGGCAAGACCGAACTTGCTCGGGCACTTGCCGAGTTCCTCTTTGACGATGAACGGGCGATGGTGCGCATCGACATGGGTGAATACATGGAGAAGCACACGGTGAGCCGGCTCATCGGTGCACCTCCTGGATACGTCGGCTATGACGANGGTGGCCAACTCACCGAAGCTGTTCGGCGGCGCCCGTACTCGGTGGTGCTGCTCGATGAAATCGAAAAAGCACACCCCGATGTGTTCAATGTCTTACTGCAGGTACTCGACGACGGACGTCTCACCGACGGTCAAGGTCGAACCGTCGACTTCACGAACGCTGTTCTCATCATGACCTCGAACCTTGCCGGAGATCCGTCATCGTTCTTCAAGCCGGAATTCCTCAACCGGGTTGACGACATCATCAGATTCAGTGAGCTCACTCAATCTGATCTTCGTCACATCGTCGACATTCACATTGAACGTCTTCAAGCTCGACTCATGGACAGCAAACGAATCGAACTAAAGGNGACCCCCGATGCTCTCGATGCTCTCGCTGAAATTGGGTTTGACCCGGCGTTCGGTGCACGGCCCCTCAAACGAGTGATTCAACGAGAAATCGGTGACCGTGCTGCGATCATGATCCTCGAGGGCAAGGCCGCAGAAGGTAGTTCACTCACCGTCGAAATGAACGGCGACACCGTCGAACTCACAACGTCGGGATAAGCCGCTCTTTCAACTCGCGCTTCAAAAATTTGCCGTTCGCGTTTTGCGGAAGTTTCTCATCGAGAATCCAGACGTAGCGAGGCACCTTGTGCTTTGCAATGCGCTCACCCAAGAACTCTTGAAGGGCTTCGGCCGACAGCGAGGCGCTCGGGTGCAAGTGAATGGCAACACCAACCTCTTCTCCAAGGCGGTCGTCTGGAACACCAAACACGGCAGCCTCTGCAACCGCTTCGTTCTGATAGATGGCCGCCTCAACTTCTGCTGAATACACGTTCTCACCGCCGCGCAACACCATGTCTTTGGCTCGGTCAACGATGTAGAGAAACCCGTCGTCATCAACCATTGCGACATCGCCAGTGTTAAACCATCCGTCGCGAATCGCATCGGCTGTTGCGTCAGGCCGATTGATGTACCCCTTCACCACGACCGGTCCACGCACACACAATTGCCCGCGCGCCTCTGGGGTGATCGCGACATCGTTTCCATCGTCATCGACGAGCTTGACATCGCAGACCGGTACGACGCGACCACACGANGCAGGCTTCTCAATGAAGAACTTCGCCGCGNTGGAGGTCACGATNCCGTGTGTCTCGGTCAGTCCATAGCCGGTTGAGGGTGCACCTTTCGACAGGCTCTTGTCGATTTTGTCGACAAGGTCAGGTTGCAGTGCCGCACCGCCACCGCCCATACCTTGCACCGTGCTCGTATCGCGAGTTTCCCAATCTGGATGCGTAATCAGTTCTCGACTCATCGTGGGCACACCGGAGAATGTGGTGACGCCTTCGCGTTCAATGAGTTCGAGCGCACGACCTGGATCCCATTTGTAGGTGAGCACGATTTTTCCGCCAACGAGGGTGCATGGCTGCAAGAGACAATTGTTCGCCGTGACATGGAACAACGGTGTAGGCGCCATATACACCGGCTGGTTAGCAGGGTCGCTGAGATTACCCATCTCTTTGCCTTCAATATCGCCTGCAGCCTTTGCTTTTGCCTCAGCGGCTGCAGCAGTCAGGCTCATGAAGACGAGATTCATGACGTTGTGCACTGAACCTCGGTGGGTGAGTTGGGCGCCCTTGGGGAAGCCAGTCGTTCCTGAGGTATAGAAAATGCACGCGTCGTCATCGGGGTCGATATCGGCCGGCGGCAGTTGTGCCGGAGCGTTCAACGCATCAACAACATCACTCCAACGTGAACAGTTGTCAGGAAGGTCGCGGTCACTGCGCACCGACATCACATGGAGTGCAAGGTCGGCGCGAATCTCGTCGAGCACCGGCAACAGTCGCTCAAGGCGTTCATCATCAGCAATCACAACCTTTGGCTGAGCGTCGTTGAGACCAAACTTCATCTCTTCTGATGTCCACCANGCATTCATGCCAACAACGGCTGCACCGAGTGACACCGTTGCCCAGTACGTCATCACCCACTCCGGGAAATTTCGCATCGAGATCGCAACCCGATCGCCACTGCCNACGCCGTGGGCATCTCGAAGGTNATGGGCGAGCGAACAAACCGATGCTGCAACNTCGGCGTAGGTGAACCGCTCATCTTCGTAGACGATGTACTCGCGGTCGGCATACCCNNCGGTCAGTTCCCAAAAGGCACGCATTGTCGGCGGNGCATTCTTGAACACGCGCATCGGAACCCCACGAACNNTGATTTCGGTCATTTCGAACTGGCTGCCATCAGCCGCCATTTCTTCCCATGTCGACAAATAGTGCTGCATCAGTGCGGTAGGCATAGAACGCTTAGTTTTACCGATGAGAGAGAGCAACTTCTCATCGGCGACAACCCGTTTATGCCACCAAGGCGCTCAGGTCGTCAGGTGGCTGATGACGAGGTCACGCAAGCGCTCGATGCCGATGTTTTTCGACGCTGACACCCACACGATGTCGCCTTGTTCAAGCATGCATCCCTCAGCCAGATCACGTTTGCGGCGTTGGCGTTTCGCAGACTTCACCTTGTCGGATTTTGTCGCGACCACGGTGTGAGGCACGTCGTTGTACCGCAACCACTCAAGCATCTGCACGTCAAGCGGGGTCGGTCCAATCTCTCCATCGACAAGCACAAACACCATNACGAGTTCTTCGCGTTCAAGAAGGTAGCCCTCGATCATCGACGACCAGTCACCACGAATGTGGCCAGGGACTTTTGCGTACCCGTAACCGGGCAAATCGACGACTGCTCCTCCGGCGACGTGCAAGAACACATTGATCAGCTGTGTGCGGCCGGGAGTATTCGATACTCGTGCGAGTTGACGCTGATGGGCGAGCGCGTTGATCAGCGAACTCTTTCCCACGTTGGAACGACCGACAAAGGCGACCTCAGGGCCGAGTTCAGGTAGTTGATGAACCCGCGTAGCTGACTGCACAAATTTCAACTGCAGCGGTTTTGACGCCATGGCGAACTACCCGGAGATCANAGTGGCAAGTGACCACACTGAAGCAATGAAACCAAGCACTGCATAAAACAAACTACGAAACAGTGGAGGTCGAGGAGGCGGACCGTCGGTCAATGCTTCAACCGAGCCTGCTGGTGGTGTCGGTGGTCGAACAAGCGCGAGCAAGTTTCCAATACACAATGCGCCACCAAGCGCCAGCAGCAACCACGCAATGAGGTCCTCTCCGAGGAACATCTCAACAGTCTGCCGTGCGACACTGCAGTATGGCATCCATTCGCGAAACAACTTTTCAGAACGTGGCAGATTTGTTCTCGAAGTCTGATGCTGTTCTCGTCTTCGACAACGGAGAAGAGATCGAAAGTAAAGAACTTGTTCGTCGTGCNGAACAGCGCCTACGCCAACTACGAGCCCAAGGTTTCGCTAACGGAGATCGAGTCGCCTTACACCGAGGAAATGACATCGAAGCGCTTGAGTTGCTTCTGGCAGCAGCACTTGGAGGAATCGTCGTCGTCGCGGTGAACACGAAGTATTCGCAAGTCGAAGTCGATGACCTTGTCGCTCGATCAGGAGCCCGNCACCCGCAGCTCTCCCATCACGGNGATGCCGANCCCGANGTGTGTGCAAATGCACTGGATCTTCCNTTCATCATCTTTACGACGTCGGGTACGACCTCCAAACCAAAGATGGTTTTGCACCGTCAACGCTCGGTGATTGAACACACCGTTGACATCGTCACTCATTTTGGATACTCCGANGCCGACACCGTTCTGATGGCACTCCCGTTGTGTGGAACGTTTGGCCTCAGCAGCCTTATCGCCGCCGTTGCCTCTGGCGCCCGAGTCGTCGTCAACCAGTTCTCTGTTGATGGGACCTCAGCGCTCACCCACCGTGAGCAGATCACCGCAATGAACGGAAGCGATGACATGTTCCATCGGCTCTTGCTCGCCGACGCCGATCTCTCTCATGTTCGCATCAGTGGATACGCCCAGTTCAACACGTCGTTGAATGACATCGTCTCCCGAGCGGAAGAAAAGGGCGCAACCCTGACCGGGCTCTACGGAATGAGTGAGGTGCAAGCTCTCTTTTCGCTCCGCAACCCACAATTAGATAGCGAGGGCAGATCTCGTGCGGGTGGAATGCTCGTGTCGCCTCGAGCCTCAGCACGAGTCGTTGAGGGTGAACTTCAACTTCGTGGGCCAAGTCTCTTCGCCGGCTACCTCCAAGAGGGTGGTGACGCCGTCGACGACGAACTCACCGCCCGGCACATGGTGACTGATGACGACGGTGTCGTGTGGTTCAAGACAGGCGACCTTGCAGAGATGGACGACGACCGCACCTTCCATTTCATCTCACGACTCGGCGACATTCTTCGACTGGGAGGATTTCTTGTTGCGCCGGCAGAAATCGCTGAAGCACTGTGCAGTGCTCCAGGAGTTACAGATGCCCAAGTCGTAGCCGTTGGTCTTGAGAGCGGGTCACGGCCAGTGGCATTCGTCATTCCTGAAGANGGTTCCACCATCAGTGAGCATGAGNTCATTGAGCATTGCCGCNCTCGACTTGCTCGCTACAAGGTGCCNGTAAGGGTCGTGTCTCTTGATGAGTTTCCCATCACGGATGGCCCGAATGGAGCGAAGATTAGGTTGACCGAACTGCGTGATCGGGCGACGGAACTGTTGAACTAACCGATATTGCGTTCGCTAGGAAGATGTCGAACGCGAAAACTTTCGAGTCGCAATCATTGAAAACACAACGATGAGGCCAACCGACCAGGCGAGAGAAAGCCAGGCGTCATTTCCGACAGGGAGCCCGTTGTATAACGACCGCGCTGCATTGGTCACCACGGTGAATGGATTCGCATTCGCCACTGCTTCTAGCCATCCCGGCATCGTCGATGGGTCAACGAACGCTGACGACACGAAGGTCAACGGAAACATCCAAATGAATCCGGCCGAGTTCGCAGCCTCGACGGATGAGACTGCGAGCCCAATCAGCGCCTGGACCCAGCTCAACGCGTACGAAAACAGCACGAGTAAACCGGTTGCGAGCACCGCATCGGTGACCGAACCTCCAAACCGAAAGCCGAGCAAGAATGCGGCTACGAGCATCACGCCAAACGTGAGAAGGTTGCGCACGAGGTCGCTCACCGTGCGACCGATGATGACTGCCGAACGACTCATCGGCAGTGACCGTAAACGGTCGACAAGGCCTTTCGAAAGATCTTCTGCGAGACCAATCGAGGTGAACGCTGACCCGAAGACAAGGGATTGGCTGAAAATTCCTGGCATGAGGAACTGGTCGTAGTTATCAAACCCAGGAATCGAGATCGACCCGCCAAACACATACGCGAACAGCGCAAGAAACATAATCGGCTGGATGGTCGCNAAGATCAGCAATTCGATATTGCGAGGAATCACACGTAAGTGACGTTCGGCCTCAACGAATGAGTCGTGGAGGGTTGCCTCAAGCCGATTCATGATGNTGCCTCCTCTGCCGATGCAATGTGTCCAGTCAAGGCAAGGAAGACATCATCGAGCGATGGTCGACGAACAACGACATCGAGCACGTCGACGCCAGCATCATCGAGCGCACGAATGACGCTTGGCACGACTCGGTCACCGGCAGTAATTGGTGCTTCGAAGGTTCGGTCGTCACGCACTTCAANGCGACCTGTGCACANCGGGGTCAACACTGACATCGCAAGCTCTCGGTTTTCAGCGCGTGCAATCGAGACCTGTAGTAGGGCTCCGCCCGTCCGAGATTTGAGTTCGTCTGGAGTTCCTTCGGCGATGACCCGGCCCTGGTCGATCACGACGATCTGCTCGGCGAGCCGATCAGCCTCTTCGAGATACTGGGTCGTGAGCAGCACCGTGGTTCCATCAGCTGCAAGATCTTCGATGACATCCCACATGCCAAGACGGCTTCGTGGGTCGAGGCCAGTGGTGGGTTCATCAAGGAACAGCACTGATGGATTCGCAATGAGGCTCATTGCGATATCAAGCCGGCGGCGCATGCCTCCTGAAAACCCCTTCACAACGCGGTCTGCAGAATCGGCTAGCTCGAATCGATCGAGTAGCTCGCCGGCGCGCAAACGCGCCTCTGCCGTGCCGAGGTGAAAAAGTCGACCGATGTACACGAGGTTTTCGCGGGCGGTGAGTCGCTCATCGACAGCGGCGTACTGCCCAGTGAGCCCGATGCGTCGACGAACATCGTCAGGATTTTTCACGACATCAATGCCGTCAATGGTGGCTGTGCCGGNNTCTGGCCGAATCAAGGTCGTGAGCACTTTGACCGATGTTGTCTTGCCCGCTCCGTTCGGGCCAAGGAGCCCATATACCGCTCCTGCTGGTACTGCGAGGTCNACCCCGTCGAGTGCGAGGGTGTCGCCAAATCGCTTGACGACCCCTTGCATCTGTACTGCGTGGTCTTTTGTCACCAGACGAGTATGCCTGCATCGAGCAGTTGTTTAGACACCACCTCGGGCGGCATTCTCAAATCGGGTGTATTGTCCAAGCCACACGAGTTTCCTCGTTCCGATTGGCCCGGCGCGATGTTTCGCAACGATGACTTCAGCGCTGGCGCGATCGTTTGTTTCCGNGTTGTAGACCTCATCGCGATACAAAAACATGACAACGTCGGCATCTTGTTCGAGTGATCCCGACTCACGAAGATCAGACAACATAGGACGCTTATCAGAACGCTCTTCGAGGCGGCGACTCAGCTGGCTGAGCGCGATGATCGGTACTTCGAGTTCACGGGCGAGAATCTTCAGGTTTCGGCTGATCTCCGACACTTCTAGCTGTCGGTTCTCGGCAAAACTTCCTGAGGTCATGAGTTGGATGTAGTCGATGACGATTAATCCGAGTGCTCCGTAACGAGCTTTGATTCGACGGGCCTTTGCCCGTATTTCCATCACGGTGACACGAGGGTTGTCATCGAGAAACATCGGGACTTCAAGCCGGCCGATGGCCTTTCCGATTTTCGTCCAATCAGTATCTTGGAGGTTGCCCTTGCGCATCTTCATCGAGTCGACTCGAGCTTCGGAAGAGAGAATTCGGTGCGAAAGTTCGGTGTGACCCATCTCGAGTGAGAACACGAGCACGGGCGCCCCAGAGTTCATCGCAACGTGCGACGCAATGTTAAGACCAAACGCACTCTTACCCATCGCCGGTCGCGCACCAACGATGTAGAGCGCACTTGGTTGCAATCCTGAGAGCAATTCGTCGATGTCGACGAAGCCCGTTTGCACGCCTGTGACGACGTCACCGCGGTGGAAAGTATCTTCAAGTTGTTGGAAAATTTCGGGCAGCAAATCATCGAGGCTGCGCGTAGTGTCGGCGACCCGATCTTCTGCGATCTCAAAGACGCGGGTTTCAGCTGCGTCAAGTGCCTGCGCAACGTCGTCCGGCTCTCCGTATGCGAGCTCTGCGATATCGCCGGCGACAAAAATAAGTCGGCGCAGTAGCGCTGTGTCTTGCACAATCTTTGCGTAGTGCCCAACGCTTGANACCGCNGGCGTCATGTTCTGCAGTTCGTGCAGGCTTTCTGATCCGCCGATCTCGTCGAGGAGCCCGCCTCGCCGAAGTTCATCGGCGACGGTCACGACGTCGACTGGTCCGGCACTTGCGTAGAGAGAGCGCACCGCATCGTAGATGTGACGGTGCGCCGGTCGGTAGAAATCGTCGGGCAGGAGCCCGAGCTCGGAGACCGCTCCGATTGCTTCTCGAGAGAGCAGCAGGGCACCAAGCACGGATTCTTCAGCTTCAAGATTGTGAGGGGGAACCCTTCCGGCCGACCCCAAACGCCGGCGACTTCCTCGATCATTGCCACGCCCTGGGTTTCCGCGCGACGGCACGCTGTCAAAAGCCGACTCTGGAGCAGATTCGTCGGGTGGCAATGGTGGGAACGGGGCGTCGTCGGTCATGAGGTCTCTACTCTCTCACGTCAAGCCTGTGGGAAGAAAGAGGTACAACTTTGTGGAAAACCATGTGGATTGCCTTGTGGAAAAATCTGGGGACAACCCTTGCTTGNCCCATATTTTTAGCACTAACGACAACACAGCNGGCCCGATGTGTAACCAGGCCGGCTGTATTCGCAGAACGAATGTCTCAAAAACTTACGAGGCAACGACCTCAACAGTGATCGGAAACGACACCTCGGGATGAAGCGCTGCGGTAACAACGTGCTGTCCGGCCGTCTTAATCTGATCGGCAATCTCAATTTTGCGACGATCGATCGCAACCGACGACTGTGCCTCAACCGCATCAGCGATATCAGCTGCAGTCACAGAACCGAACAACTTGCCTTCGCTGCCAACCCGGGCCTCAATGGTGAACACCATTGGGACGAGCGTCGACGCAACGGTTGTTGCCGCCTCTCGATCGCTTGCGTCACGGAGATCACGGGCACGGCGCATTTTCGCGGCCTGCTCTACTGCTCCAAGTGTTGCAACCATCGCCTTGCCTTTTGGAAGGAGATAGTTGCGGGCGTACCCNTCGGCTACGTCGACAATGTCGCCGCGCTTGCCAAGGTCTTGCNTGTCATGGCGAAGAATGACCTTCATCTCAGGCCTCCTCTCCGTCATCGGTCGTGTCATTGGTGGTGGCCTCGACCTCGTCTTCTACCTGATCGTCCATCACCTCGTCGTTTTCCATCTCATCGATTTCGGTCTCATTAGTCTCGACTGCGTTGTCGTCATTACGTGGGCGACCAACCTCACGCGATGGACGTCCGCGGGAAGCCGACGCAACTCGACGGGCNTACGGCAAGAGCCCCATTTCGCGTGCGATCTTGATGGCNTTTGCCACNTCGCGCTGCTGCTGAACATCGTTGCCATTNATGCGCTGACCGCGGATTTTGCCGCGATCACTCATGAAACGTGAGAGCAAATCGACGTCTTTGTAGTCGACATACTCAACTTTCCCGATAACGAGAGGGCTGGTCTTTTTCTTGAATTTGCGGGGAGCGGCATCTCGTGCGCGCTGTCCGCGGGCTGGGCTTTTCGCCATTGTTCTTGGTCCTCCTGGACAAATGTGATGAAACTACGAATGTTTGTGTGAAATCAGAACGGCTCTTCGTCGCCGTACACCGGATCAGGCGCTGCTTGTGGTGACTGACTTGGAGCGCCTCCGCCCCCAAAGCCACCTGAACGCTCGGTGCGCTCCACCTGGGCGGTCGCCCAGCGCAGGCTTGGTCCGATTTCGTCGGCCACTACTTCAAATACGGTGCGCTTCTCGCCTGCGTTGGTCTCGTAGTCGCGNTGTTCCATGCGACCTGCAACGATGCAGCGATTGCCCTTNGTGAGGGTGGCNGCNGCATTTTCACCGAGNTCACCCCAACAGACGACGTTGAAATAGGACACTTGTTCTTGCCACTCNCCNTTGACCTGATAACGACGATTGACCGCNAGGCCAAAGCTTGCAACGCCNCGGCCACCAGTGGTGTANCGAAGTTCAGGATCNCGGGTGAGGTTGCCAATCANAGTGATGGTGTTTGTTGCCATCTGGGACTCCCTTCNTACGCTGCTCTTAGGCAGCTGCTCCGGTCATACCGCGACGCTCTGCTTCAGCCTCNGGAAGACGGATGAGTTTGTGGCGGACGATGTCGTCTGCGAGACGGAGGGAACGCTCAAGTTCATCGAGAGCACCTGCTGGTGCAACACACTCGACAACGAGGTAGTACCCCGATTCTTTTTTATTGATTGGGTAAGCGAAGGCACGCTTGCCCCACCAATCAGGCTTNCCGTGGAGGGAACCTCCGGCTGAGGTGATGCCATCGGAGACGGTTTTAACCCAGGACTGCGCCGCTGGGTCTTCGACATCGCCATCGACGATCACCATGAGTTCATAGGCACGATTCATGTGCTAGTTGACTCCCTTCGGACGTGGCCACCTTGTGTGACCGTTGGCCCCAGTGCATCAGCAGCAGCCGATGAGATGGAGCAGGGTGGATATGGGAAGGAAGACGCTATCGCTAACGGCACCGACTTTGACATACACGTCATCTTGTATGCGGGGTGTGTCACTAATCCATCGTCGACGCCGAGCAACTCCGGTCATTCAGTGCGACAGCGCTTCCCTCACCAACGCCAAACCGCTGAAGCTCACCTTGGTGCACTTCAAGCGCGAGCAAGTATTTCGACGGAGTTGAATAGCGCGGACAGTCCGAGTCACTCTCTGACGTACACGGCGACATATCGACAGCATTGATGAATGAGCCATCACCACCAAAAAACGCAATCGTCAACGGAAGAAACGTATCTTTCATCCAAAACGCCCCTGAGGTTGGCTGGTCTTGAACAAACACCATTCCATCTGCGCCACCCATNGAATCCACNTTCGTGAGGCCCTGACGCCTNTGCTCGGCNGTCGATGCGACCCATACGCATCGCTTAAGNGGCAGGGAACCGGATGCCTCGGCGTCTTGTGAACTCACCAGCAGTACTTGGCGAGGAAACCCGACCGGGCCTGGTGGCGTGTTCACGGAGCGATCGTCAGTTGATGCGGCTCCGCATGCGGCTACTAGGACCGCCGCCGCCACTGCAGCGATCTGCGTTGAGCGCCGGCTCATCACACCGGAACGACGCGAAGCAAATGATGCCACCGGCAGCCACAACATGCCTCGACCACATATGCCCGCAAATCTCTTCCCGTCACCGACAGTTCACGTAATTCTTTTGACGACGACACGCACCGACCATGGGCCGGCANGCGATGACCGAAAACATACGTCACCAAGCGAAGATTGTCCTTTTCGCAGATTGGACATACCGCTTCGGTTTCGGTTCCAACGTTTGCTGCGGCACGGATGAGTTCGGGATGGGCATCGCACACCTCATCTCGCCGCAGACGCCCAATACGCACCTGATTGATCAGCATTCGGCGAGCAAGCCGGTGATCGACAACCCCGCCGCCATCGGTCGAGCCNCGCATTGCGCCAACNGAAAANGNGCCTNCAACCGACATGCCATGACAATAGCGGTCGTTNCTCGGCCCGTCGCTTGGTGACGCTCAANTNCTTGCGAGCTCAGTTTCGATGAGATTTGCAGGTCTCGGACGACCGAACAGGTAGCCCTGACCTCGATCACAACTGAGGTCTCGTAACCGCTGCAATTGCAAAGGGCTCTCAACGCCCTCGGCCACCACGGTCAGATTCAGTGCCTTTCCCAACTGAATGACGGCTTCAACAATCGTTGAGTCTTCGTCTTCGATACCGAGACCGCTCACAAAACTGCGGTCGATCTTGATTGCTTCGACCGGGAAGCGTTTGAGATACGTCAATGACGAGTACCCGGTGCCGAAATCGTCAACACTGAGGTGAATGCCCAACCCTCGAATTTCTCTCAGTGTCGAAGTTGCTGCACGGGCGTCCGCAAGTAAAGCCGACTCGGTGATCTCGAACCAAACCGAGTCGGGGTCNACACCTGTCTCGTCGAGAANCTCGACCACCGTCGGCAGGAATGAACTGTCGACAAGTTGACGGCTTCCCACGTTCACCGCAACCGAACCCTTCGCAAACGAGTGCCCTGCTGCGCGCCANNGCGCCATCTGCGACAGCGAATTTCGCATCATCGACGCGCCAAGCGACACCAATAGTCCTGACTCTTCTGCTAACGGGAGGAACTCTGCCGGCGGTAAGAGCCCTCGATCTGGATGCAGCCAGCGTGCGACGACTTCGAATCCGACGATGCGTCCGCTCTGTAGCTCGACGATCGGTTGAAAATATGGAACAATTTCGTCGCGTTCGACTCCTCGCCTTAATTCGCCCACCGTCCGGAGTGCCTGCATTCCGGACTCGCGACTCCCCACCTGGAAGGCCTCGACGCAATCACGCCCGCGGCTTTTCGCTCGGTACATCGCTGCGTCGGCGGCCCGCAACATTTCGTCGGGCGACATTCCAGCA